>NZ_RZOM01000225.1:0-6830 GCF_003999175.1 Mesorhizobium sp. M7A.F.Ca.ET.027.03.2.1
CGACAAGAATTTCTTCCGCACTGGCGAGGGCCTGGAGAAAAGCGGCGAGCGGCTGGAGAGTGTCTGGCGCGACGTGCGCAACCATCTGCAAGGCGAGGGGCTGGACCGGGTCCGTACCCGAGAGGCAGCTTCGATCGCCGCTGCTGGGCGTTGGTCCGTGGCCGCCGCGCTGCACCGCACCGAGAGCCGCGGCATGCACCGCCGCACCGATCTGCCGGGCAAGAGCCCGGCCTTCGCGCACCGGCTGGTCATCACCGGTGTGGATGCGTTCCGCATCGCAGGTGCGCCTGAGCGGCTGGCGGAGCTGGCGTCATGATCGAGATCGTCTCGGCCACGCGCTGCGTCGAATGCGACATCTGCGTCAAGGTGTGCCCGGCCAACGTCTTCGACGCGACCGACAATGGCGTGCCGGTGATCGCTCGCCAGGAGGACTGCAGACCTGCTTTCTCTGCGAGATCTATTGCCCGACCGACGCGCTTTATGTGGCCGAGTTCGCCGAAGGGCCGACCGGCATCACGGAAGCTCAAGCCGACGCCCGACAGCTGTTCGGCTCCTATGCCCGCGCGCTTGGCTGGAAGCGCGGCAAGGCGGGCGGCTCGGAATTCGACCCGACGCACCGCATCCGCGTGGCGCAGTGAACCGATCGGAGACAGATATGGATCGCCCGAACATGGACCGGATCGTCGTCAGCGACATCAGCAAGACCTTCCAGCTCAAGCTGGGGCAGTTCGTCACCGTGGATGGCGAGGCGACCGACCGCGTCACCGTGCTCGACGGCGTCGATCTTTCCATCCGCAAGGGCGAGTTCATCACGCTGGTCGGCCCGAGCGGCTCGGGCAAGTCGGTGCTGCTCGATATCATTGGCGGGCTGACGCAGGCGACCGGCGGCAACGTCCAGCTCGACGGCAGGCGCATCACCAGGCCCGATCCAAAGACCGGCTATGTCTTCCAGCAATATGCGCTGTTTCCCTGGCGCACGGCGCTCGCCAACATCGAATATGCGCTGGAAGTGCGCGGCGTGGCCAAGGCCGAGCGTACCGCCACAGCCCGCCATCTGTTGGCGCTGTTCGGCCTTGCCGGTTTCGAGGACCGTTTTCCCAACCAGCTGTCCGGCGGCATGCAGCAGCGTGTGGCGATCGCGCGTGCGCTGGCCAGCAACCCGGAAGTGCTGCTGATGGACGAGCCGTTCGCGGCGCTCGACCAGCAGACGCGCGAGCTTCTGCAAGGCGAGCTGCTGCGGATCTGGGGCAAGATCAACACCACGGTGATTTTTGTCACCCACTCGATCGACGAGGCGATCTTCCTCGCCGACCGCGTCGTGGTGATGACGGCACGGCCGGGCGCGGTGAAAGAGATCATCGACATCGACCTGCCACGACCGCGCGACGGCGACATCCGCGCCAGCGCCGGATTCAATCTATATCGCGCCCGCGTCTGGGACGTGCTGCGCGACGAGGTCAACAAGGCGCAGAAGGACTGGACCCTGTCGCCAGCCTTCAGTCACTGAGGAGCTGGACCAATGGCCTATCTGACCGAGAAGTTTGGCTCCGCGGGAGCGCTCCACCTGTTTGCCGGCGCTGGCGAAACGGTAGCCGCCGCCAGGGTCCCGGCCATCAAGGCCAGCGCCAAGATCCGGAGCAAGAAAGCAAGCCACGGCACGTTCCTCTATGGCGTGCCGCTGCTCGGCCTGTTCTTCCTGCTGTGGGAGATCGCGCCCCGGCTCGGCTGGCTGAACCGCATCTTCTTTCCGCCGCTGAGCGAGGTGCTGGTCGCCTGGTGGGCGCTGCTCGCTTCGGGCGTGCTGATCGAGCATATCGGCATCAGCCTGCAGCGCGCCGCGATCGGCTTCGCACTCGGCGTGGTGGTGGCCATCCCCCTCGGTCTGTTGATGGGGCGCTATTCGCTGTTCGAGAAGGTTTCCGACCTCCTGGTGCAGACGCTGCGAAACACATCGCAATTCGCACTGCTGCCGGTGTTCATCCTGTTGCTCGGCATCGGTGAGGAATCGAAGGTCGCGATCACCTTCTACTCCTCGGTTTTCTTTCTCCTCGTCAACACGATCAGCGGCGTCAAGTCGGTGGATCCGCTGCTGATCAAGGCGGCGCGCTCGATGGGTACGTCCGACTTCGATCTGTTCCGCAAAGTCATCCTGCCGGCCAGCATTCCCTCGATCGTCGCCGGCGCCCGGCTGGCGGTGAAATCCTCGCTGTTCGCGGTCATCGGCGCCGAGATGCTGGCGGCTAAATCCGGCCTCGGTTTCCTCATCCAGAACTCGCAGCTGATGATGGAAACGGCCGACATGTATGCCGGCATCCTGACGCTGACCGTCATCGGCCTGACCGTCAACTACCTGCTCGTCTGGTTCGAGCGCTGGGCAACAGCCTGGAAAGGCCAGTCCGAGACCTCGCTCATTTAAGCGGTCCATTCATTCCAACCAGGAAGGATTTTTCCCATGCCCAACATTCCATTCGACGCACTTCGCCGGCTGCTGCTGAAGGGCGCTATTGCTGTCGTCATCGGCCTTGGCGGCATGCCTGCCTTCGCGCAGGAGAAGCCTGAAATAATCCGCATCGGCAGTACCGCGCCGGGGCATCTCAAATTCATCCTCGCCCAGAAGGACGGCTGGTGGGAGAAGGAATTCGCCAAGGACGGCATCAAGGTCGAACTGGTGACTTTCAATGGCGGTTCGGAGGCGACGACCGCGCTGGCCACCGGTGCGATCGAATTCACCTATACCGGCAACAATCCGGCGCTGCGGGTTGCTGCGTCCGGCGCCGACGTCAAGCTGATCGGCCTGTCGAGCTATGTGAAGGCCGGCGGTTCCTACATCGTCGTCAAGACCGGCTCGCCGCTGAAGACGCTGCAGGATCTCAGGGGCAAGAAGGTCGCCTATCTCACCGGCACGGTGCGGCATTCGAACTTCAGCAAGGCGCTGAACAGCGTCGGCCTGACCACCAATGACGTCGAAGGTCTGAACCTGCCGTTCGAGGCATCCGGCCCGGCGTTGCTGCGCGGCGATATCGACGCCATTGTCGAGACCGATTCGACGGCGGCCAAGCTGGTCGACACCGGCGAGGCGCGCGTCCTGTTCGACACCAGCACTCATCCGGAATGGAACGTGCCCAACGTCATCTCGGTCAACGGCGCCTTCGCGGCGAAATATCCCGATCTGGTCAAGCGGCTGCTGAAGGTCGATATCGAGATTTCGCGTTGGGCCGATGCCCATCCGGACCAGACGATCAAGACCTTTGTCGAGGCCACCAAGTCGTCGGAAAAATCCGTCCGCAAGACCTATGCCGACGGGGTGTTCCATCAGGATCCGAAACTCACGGACGGCGCGATCGCCGCCTTGCAAGGCGAGGAGAAATTCATGGCCAGCGCCGGGCTGCTGAAGGGCTCGATCGACTATGGCAAATGGGTCGACAAGAGCTTTGTCGATGGCGCCGCGGCTGAAGTCGCTGCCGTCCAATAGACTAGAAGCATCGAGCGGGGCGGGCGCTTTGCCGCGCCGCCCCGTTCGTCTGGTTCGTCAAATCTCCGGGATGTTCTCCTTGAAGATCACCTGCAGCCTTGGCTGGTGCAGTTCATAGGGCAATCCCCGGACCGCATGGATCAGGGTGTTGAGCGCTTCGCGGGCCTCGACGCGCGGGTTCTGGTCGATGACCGCGTCGAGCGTGCCGTCGAGCAGAAGGTCCTTGGTGCCGTCCGTCACTTCGTGACCGAGGAAGACCATGGATTGGGCGCGGCCGCGCTCCTTGAGCGCGCGGGCGATACCGGTGTTGCCGGCGCCGACATTGTAGATCGCGGCAAGGTCGGGGTGCCGCTCCAGCAGGGCTGATGCCTCCGAATAGGCCTTCTCGCGATCGTCGAGCATTTCGCGCATCTCGACGATCTGCAGATTGGGTGATTCCTCGGTCAGCACGTGGCGGAACCCCATCTCGCGTTCTTCGTGGCCGCGATAGGACAGCGAGCCGGCGAACAGCGCCACCTTGCCCGGACGCCCCGATCCCATGAAGCGGTTGAGCAGATAGCCGGCCAGCCGCCCGGCGGCGCGGTTGTCGATGCCGATATACGCGACCCTGGGCACATGCAGGATGTCGGAAGCGATGGTCACCACCTTGATGTCGTTGGCCGACAGGGAGCGGATCGCTTCGCGCACCGTCGGATGGTCGAGTGCGATGACGCCGACGCCTTGCGTCTGTCCGCGCAGATCCTGCAGCAGGCGAGCGAGCCGGTCAGGATTGAAGCCCTCTATGGTGGCGATACGAACATCGAGGTCGGGCCGCGCCAGAGCCTGTGCCTCGATGTGGCGGTGCAGCATCTTGATGAAGGAATTGGTGCCGGCCGGCAGGGCGAAGTCGAGCCGGATGACCTCGCCGGGCGAGGGCCGTGGCGGCGTGCCGTTCGGGCCTTCGGCGATGTAGCCGAGGCGCTGCGCCATTTCGAGCACGATTTCCCGCGTGCGCGCCCGTACGCCGGGCCGGTTGTTGAGCACGCGGTCGACGGTGGCGGCCGAGACGCCGGCCTCCCGGGCTATGTCAGTCAGGGTGGAACGCACCGTCTTTCATCTCCTGCATGCGTCGGATCGGCTGGTGACGGCTTCCGCGTCATCGGCGATTCTGATGGGAAATGATGTATCCGCCCTTGGCCGATGTGCAAGCCGCCGGGCTAAATCAAATGGTCCGGCAGGGGTGCGCAGGGCCGGGAAGGGTCGGGTGCCCTCAAATTGAGGCATCCGGCTTGACGGATGGATCCCGTTTTTGTGCATTTCCTTGCCCTATTGCGATGTTATGATGTGTTTTGATTATTTATGATGTTGACAGCCTTGCCATGCTGTCGTCAATATCCCTCATAAGGGTCGTGGAGGAAACGTGGCCCTGAGGGAGGAGTTTCAATGTCTGACTTGATCCGCATCTCGCGGCGCCGGCTGCTGGCATCTGGAGGAAAGGCGGCCGTCATGATGGCCGCTGCTGGTATCGCACCCCAATTCATTCGTCCCGGCCGTGCCTATGCGGCCGACGCGCTGGCGCCAGGCATGATCGGCGGCCCGACGGGCTTCGAAGGGGCCGAGCGCTACCAGTATGGCGCCGATACGCCGGAAGGCCGCGCCATCGAGGCGGCGAAGGCGCTGAAGGGCGCCGGCAAGGCGCCGACCAAGATCGTGCTCGGCCTGTCCGACGGCTCGATCGGCCAGCTCACGCAGCCGTTCCCGGCCGGTGCGCCGTCGATCAAGGAGCTGTGGGAAAAGGAAACCGGCATCGCGATCGAAATCGTCGGTCTGCCGAACGGCCAGGAATTCACCAAGACGATGCAGGACATCTCCACCAAGGGTGGGGCCTACGACATCTACTCGACCGAATGGAACCGCCTCGGCGACCTCGCCGAAACCGGCGGCATCGCCAAGCTCGACGACTTTGTCGCGCAGCATAAGCCTGAATGGGACGATCCCGTCAGCGGCTATGTCAACGGCGCCAAGGGCGTGTCGCTGCTCAACAAATACCGCGGCTCGAACTATGGCGTGTCGCTGGACGGCGACTTCCAGACCTGGGTCTACCGCACCGACCTGTTCGGCGACGAAGCCGAGAAGAAGGCCTTCAAGGACAAATACGGCTACGATCTGGCGCCGCCGAAGACCTGGAAGCAGCATGGCGACATCGCCGCCTTCTTCCAGCGACCGGACAAGGGCCTGTTCGGCTCGACCGACCTGCGCAACCAGGGCTGGGGCTACACGAACTGGTACCAGCGCTATGTCTCGATGGCTTCGCCCAACCAGTTCCTGTTTGGCGATGACGGCAAGCCGATGATCAATTCCGAGCAAGGCATCGCCGCCACCAACGAATATGTTGCTTCGCTCGCGCATCATTCGCCGGATGCGATCTCCTGGGGCTGGCCGGAGCAATATGGCAACTTCGCCAAGGGTGGTGCGGCGATGACCTGCGCCTTCTCCAACCTGCCGAAATTCCTCGACAATGCCGGCAACAAGGATTCAGCCGTCACCGGCAAGATCGGCTCGATGCTGCCGCCCGGCCGCGAGATCGGCGGCAAGCTGATCAGCCGTTCCGTGCTGTGGTTCTCGCTGACCGGCATGGTCTCGTCGCAGTCGAAGAACCAGGAGGTCGCCTACCTCCTGCTGCAATGGCTGGGCTCGGCCCGCATCTATGCCTGGATGAGTGCCAACCCCGGCGGTTATCTGGACCCGTTCCGGCTTTCGGACTTCTCCGATCCGCTGGTGCGCCAGACCTATCATGCCTACCACATGGACGTCGTGCGCGAGACGGTCGCCCGCACCGTGCCGACCATCAACTATCCCGGCGCGACAGCCTTCCACAATGCGCTCGACGAGAACCTGATGGCGGCGCTGACCAAGGCCAAGACATCGGAGCAGGCGATGGCCGACACCGAGGCAGAGTGGAAAAAGATCGCCCGGCGCACCGGCGAGGACAAACTGCTCGAAGCCATCAAGACCAACAAGGAGGCCTGGCCGACAGTTCTCGATCCAATCGTCTGATCCTTCTCCCTGGATCATATCGAAGGAGGGGAGGAGCCTACTTCTCCCCTCCGCCCACAACGCCACCAGCAAAGCCGCCAGATGAAGCGTTCCGTTCCTTTCCTGATATTCCGCTATGCCGCGATCTTCGCGGCCATGGCGGTGACGCTGGTGCCGATCCTGTGGATGGTGTCGATGGCGTTCAAGCCGATCGCCGAATGGTCGGCGACCGGCGCCGAACTGACCTGGTGGCCGAAGAACCCGACGCTCAGCAATTTCCGTTTCTTCTTCGGCGAGTCGACCAACAATTTGATCGTCGCGCTCGACCGTAACGCGCTGAAGC
>NZ_RZOM01000226.1:0-6810 GCF_003999175.1 Mesorhizobium sp. M7A.F.Ca.ET.027.03.2.1
CGCGCCGCATGATGTCGCGGTCGGCGTCCCGCTCCGCCGTCGTCGGCATCGGGTCCGGCTCGCCGCCGGTCGACAGCCCCAGCCGCACCCGGCCTTCGCCGGCAAGATCGAGCACCGGGCCAAAGGCCTCGCCTTCGCGCAATTCACCGGCGGCCAGACCATCGTCACCCATGACGATCTCATTGCCCGGACCAAGCGTGCGCCCCTGCAGGATGCCGGCCATTTCCAGCGCCTTGGTGTTGGCCCACATGGTGTGATGGTCGGGCGCCGCCATGCAGAACGGGCGATCGGGCAAAATGGCGTCGAGGTGATGGCGCGTCACGCGCTCGCTGCCGAGCACGGTGTAGTCGACGCCCTGGCCGACCAGCATCTTCGCGTCGGGCCGGGTCGGCGCATAGTCGCGGATCGCCTTCTGCAGCGCCTCGAAGCCATGAATACCGGTGAGTTGAAGGTGGGCAAGTTCAGCCCCGCCCGAAAACAGATGCATATGGGCTTCGATGAACCCCGGGACCACCGAACCGCCCTTGGCGTCGATGACCCTGGTGGCCGGTCCCTTGAACTCTTCGATGGAGGCGCGGCTGCCGATGGCGACGATTGCGCCATCCTTGACGGCGACAGCCTCGGCGGTGGGATTGTCGTCGTCGATGGTCAGTACACGACCATTGATGACGATCAGATCCGCATTGTGACCCGCACCTGTGACAGACATCGCGACTCCGCGCTTTTGACGACTGACTGAGACCGACAACCTCTTGTCCAACGACCTGCCACTCCACCGGAGCGGCGCCATGGGACGAAAAAGAATGCCAGCGCGCTGTCTTGGAAATTCCCCTTGTCATCCCAAGAGGCAGCGTGGATAAAGAATGCGACTGATTATTCGCGTTTGTCAACATACCGAATCTGGAATGTATTGTGGACAGCAAGCTCCCACCATGTTGAGACCGGGCGGGGAACGAGGACATCGGACGGTGAAGCGCAGTCTCGACCGCAAAACCAGGATAGCGCTCGAACCGCGCAAGCAGCCGCGGCAACAACGCTCCAGCAAGGTGGTCGACCGGATTCTCGACGCAGCGCTGGTCTTGACGCGGGAGCAAGGAACCAAGACGCCCACGACGCTCGCCATTGCGCAGCGCGCAGGCTTGTCGGTTGGTTCGATCTACCAATACTTTCCCAACAAGGAAGCCATTCTTCTGGACCTCGCCAGGCGCTGGCTGTCATCCTTTCCCGAGGTGATCGCCAAGCGTATCAAGGTCGCCCCGCCCACCAACCGTGAAGAGTTTCGGCGCGAAGTGCGCAAGCTCTTCATCGACACGTCCAGACTCTACCTCGAAAACGCCAGCCTGATGCCGGTGATCGAGGCCATTTCAGGCAATGCCGACCTCAGGCCGATCCAGAACGAATATGACGAGCAGATCATCGCGCTCTACGCCGCATGGCTGCAGCATGTGAACCCGGCGCTTGAAGACAAGATCGCCGGCCGGCTCGGCGTGCTGATGATGGACGTCGGGCACGCGTGCCGGCTTGTCGGGCTGAAAAGGGACCGCAAGACATACGACCTCATCGAGGACGATGTGGAAAGAATGTGGCTCGCTCTGGTGAGCCCTTATCTCAATCTTGAATCTTGACTGATTTCACACTTCGAGAGGAATTTATGAAGACTGTTTTCTCCCCTCTGCACGCCGGCCATGCCGGCCAAATGGAACTGGTCACATCAGCCATCGTGCCGGGTTTCGAAAAGCCATCGCGGGCCGAATTCATCAAGGCACGGGTCGAAAGCGAGAAACTCGGTCCCATCATCGCGCCGCACGAACATGACCTCGCCGCCGCCAAGCGCATCCACAAATCGGACTATATCGACTTTCTCCCGACAGTCTGGCCGCAATGGCTGGAAGCAGGCCTCACGGGCACGGCGATGCCCTTCACCTGGCCGACGCGCGGCCTGCGCGGCGACGTGCCACCAAAGCGCGTCGACGCACTGCTCGGCTATTATTCCTTCGATGCCGGCGCCACCTTCGTCGAAGGCACATGGGCTGCGATCAAGTCTTCCTACGATGTGGCGCTGACCGCCGCCGGCCTGGTCAAGGATGGCGAGGCTTCCGCCTTCGCGCTCTGCCGTCCGCCCGGCCACCATGCCGGGGCTGGCTTCATGGGCGGCTATTGCTACATCAACAACGCCGCCGTCGCCGCGCAATGGTTCCGCGACCAGGGCGCCAGACGCATCTCGATCCTCGACGTCGACTATCACCACGGCAACGGCACGCAGGAGATCTTCTACGACCGTGCAGACGTCCAGGTGCTCAATCTGCATGGCGATCCGATGGTCGAGTACCCGTTCTTCCTCGGCCATGCCGACGAACGCGGCGCGGGTGCCGGCGAAGGCTTCAACATCAACTATCCGATGCCCTTCGGCACCGACTGGGATGCATGGAACGCCTCGCTCGAGGATGCCTGCGCCAGGCTCACCGCTTATGCACCGGATGTCGTCATCGTCTCGCTGGGTGTCGATACGTTCGAGAAGGACCCGATCAGCCAGTTCAAGCTGAAGACATCGGACTATCCCAAGATCGGCCGCCGCATCGCCGGGCTCGGCCTGCCGACGCTGTTCGTCATGGAAGGCGGCTATGCCGTCGAGGAGATCGGCATCAACGCGGTCGGCGTGCTGACCGGGTTCGAGGATCGGTAAATGCCTGTCGTCCCGGAGCATCTAGCGGTTTTGGGACAACGACAGGCATAAGCAAAAGGCCACCGGGACCGGGCGGCAACATCGCCCGGCTCCCACGATCAGGCCAAGGCCTTAGCGTTCGGCGCCAGCACCGGCGCGCCCGTCCATTCAAATACTCCCTAGCCTGGGGAAATCGACCGGCTGCCGAAATGGCCGGCGAAGATTTTCGCGTCCCGGTCTTCTGTCCGAGGCGCGAAAACCGACCTCTGAGTCGCACGTGAGTCCACCGGATTCGATTTTGTCAAATCGCGTTTGATGTCAGATTCAACTGCGGGTAGATTAGACCCGAATCAGCCGGTCCTTGGGGGGCGCGGCGACCACCCAAAGTCTCTTGTTCCGGAGCTTTTCCGGCACCAGACGCGGACGGCTTCGCGTTCCCTGAATGGATTCGGGATTTGGTTCGGCGCAGCCCTGCGCCACGCGTGTGTCTTCGTCAAAGTAATGCGTATTCGGGTTCGGCGGCTGGCTCCCAGCATCCGGACAGCAGAAACGATTCCGGCCAAAAGCAACAAGAATGAGCAGTCCCGCCGCACTTCTTCAATCCGACACATTGGGCTCGCGCCTGACGTCGCGCGGCGATCTCACCAGCTTTTTCATGCAACTGACCGCCGAGATCGGGGCCGACAGCTACATGTTGGTCGCCATTGTCCACGACCAGGACCGCAACGATGCGCGCATCGTCTCCTCCAACTGGATTTTCGATGCCATCGAACTGATCGGCAAGCGGCTGATCGCCGGGCTCGCGCAAGGCGCGCTCACCGTCGCGCCAGGTATCCGTCCACATCCGCTCGTGGCATCCCGGGCACCAGAAACAGACGGATTGATCACCGGAGAGGAAGCCCGCCTTCTCGACGTGCTCGGCCATGCCGAAATCTATTCGCTGCGCCTTAATGTCGGTCGCCAGCGCCTGTTCGCCCTGTTCTCTGCGGCGACCGCCGGCAGCATCGACCAGCCGGCGTTGATGCGGGCGCAACTGAAATGCTGCTACGCGCTCTCGCACATCCCGCAACTGATTGCCGCTGCCGCCATGCAGGATCCGTTGTCGGATCGCGAGCGCGAATGCCTGTTCTGGGTTTCCGAAGGCAAGACCACCGACGAGGTCGCCGTCATCCTTGGCGTCTCCTCCAACACCGTCAACAGCTACATCACCCACGCCATCCAGAAATTTGCGGCCAGCAACCGCGCGATGGCCATCGCCACGGCGATCAGGAGCGGCATCATTTGAAACACGCCGATATCAAGGAAACGGCCGAAGCCCTTTTCAACGAGCAGCGCAACCCGTTCGGGGCCTTCACCCTTAGCTCCGAAACCCATCACGCTGTCACCATTCCCGATGCCGTGCGCCGCTGCCGCTGGATCGCCGTTGACATGAATGCCTCGGCTTTCGGCCTCTTCTTCGTAAGCCCCTCGCCCGAGCGGGCGCGGCTCGTGCCATGCTTTGATTCCGACTATCCGGGCATTGCCGTGGCGACCAAGTTCATCTCAGGCGCCAACGGCGAGGAGATCGTGCGCCACACCCGCCTCTCGACCGAACCGCGCTGGTGGACGGATGACGGCGTCCTTGCCATGGTGGAGCTGTTTACCACTCTCGCCTGGACCGAGCAGATGGCGGCGCTGGTGCCCGGAACCAGCGGCATCGCTTTTCCCGTGCACGCCGACCGCGGCCAATGCGGTCTTGTCGTATTCCTGGGCTCGGAGATGACCTTGCAGCAGGATGCGCTCTACGAAATACACGCCCGCTGCTTTTCGCTGTTCGCCGCCGTCGCCCGCATCCGTCCGGGCGATACCGGCCGCATGCGGGCAATCTCCAAGCGCGAGCTCGAATGCCTGAAGCTGACCGCCAACGGCAACACCAGCGAAGAGATCGCGCGGCTCCTGAAACTATCGGTGCACACCGCTAACCAGTATCTGACCCAATCGACCCAGAAGCTCAACGCCGTCAATCGCAACCAGGCCGTGGCCAAGGCGCTGCGGCTGGGCTTGATCGAATAGGGGTTTTCGACAGGCAGCTCGATAGCGACCGACGTCAGCGATAGGCGAGCGGCTCGACCCTGCGGATGCGCGCCTGTTCGATCACCGCCTCGAGCAGCGCCGTATTGTGCTCCGGGTCTTCGCCCGGCTTCTCGAACGACACGTAGTTGACCGCCACCGAAGCGCCGAGCTCGCTCAGCGTCAGCTGGAAATAGACGGTGACGCCGGGCGGCCTCAGTTCCAGATCGAGCACGATGCGCGGGCTGCCGCTCCAGTCGACATGCGCCTCACCACCATGGCCGAGCCGCAGAGTGCCCGGCATGAAGAACAACTCGACCGCTGAATCGACCAGGTCCGACAGGCACGCGAAATGCTCCAGCCGGATAAAGGCGATGTAGTCGGCGACATCGATCAGCCTGAGTTCCCCCACCACCTGCTCGATGGCGCTGGCGACTATGATCTCGCGAGATTTTGCGTGTGGTTGCCGGTTCATGAAATCTGTCTGCGCTCAGCCTTTTTCGAGTAGACGATCCGCACCAGTTCGGCGACGGCCTGGTAGAATTGTGACGGGATCACACTATCGACCGAAACTTGCTTGTACATGGAGCGGGCGAGCGCCACGTCCTCGAAGACCGGGATGTTGTGTTCCCGCGCGATCTCGCGGATTTTCAGCGCCACCAGATCCTGCCCCTTGGCCAGCACCATGGGTGCCGAGTCCTCGTCGCGCACATATTTCAGCGCGATCGAGAAGTGCGTTGGGTTGGCGATGATCAGCGTCGCGCGCGGCACCGCCGTCATCATCCGCTTGCGCGCCCGGTCGCGCGCCAGCGAGCGCAGCCGCGACTTGACGATCGGGTCGCCCTCGGACTGTTTGAACTCGTCCTTGACCTCCTGCTTGCTCATGCGCAGATCCTGCTTCCAGTGGAAGCGCGACCAGACGATGTCGATTGCCGCGATCAGCCCCATGACGAAGACGATCGCCACCAGGATGTCGACGGCGATGCCGCGGATGACGAGACCGAAGGCGACCGGATTGGTGATCATCCCGGCGAGCAGCTTTCGGTGGTCTTCCGACAGCGTGAAGCTCAGCACGACGATGGCAAACCCGACCTTGCCGAGTGACTTCAGGAACTCGACCCAACCCTGGATGCCGAACAGCCTGTTCCACCCCTTGGCGATCGAAATGCGCGAGAGTTGCGGCCGGACCCGCTCGCCTACGAATTGCGGCATGTTCTGGAACACCGAGGCGCCGACGCCGGCGACGGTCAGCAGCACCATCAGGCTCAGGACGGCGCGGCCAACCTCGAGGAGGACGATCTTGTAGAGCGCGATGACGTCGGTCTCGGTGTCCATCGGCCAGGCTTCCGGCTTCTCCAGGAACATCGACAGGAACATGCCGAGATCGATGATCGCATCCTTGGCGTAGAAGACGGTGAACACCAGGATGGCAACGAACGAGGCAAGGAGCGCTGTCTCCCGCGAATGGGGCAGTTTGCCCTGTTCGATGGTGTCGCGGATCTTCTTTTCCGTCGCCTCTTCGGTTTTCGAATCCTTGTCGACCGCGTCAGCCATGGCGCGGCCTTAGGCGGCGTCTTGGGTCGAGGGCAGTTCGAAGGCGCCTTCGCGCGACAGGCGGATCGTCGTCGTAACGATCGTCTTGCGGGCCGCCGTGATGTCGGCGAGAGGGACCCCGTCCGAGCCCTGTCCGAGTTCGGCTTCGATCATGCGCCGCGAGCGGGCGCCGATGGCCGACAGCACCGATTCTGCGAGTGCGGCCGAAGTGCCGCGCAGGGCCAGCGTGACCAACTCCGTCGACAGCCCGTCGAACAGCAGCACCCGGGCTTTCTGGGTGAGCAACGGCAAGTCGTCGAAAGCAAACAGGCGGGCCCTCACACCGTCGAGATCAGGCGTGCCGGCTGCTTCCAGATCCTGCATGACCTCCTCGAGCAGCGGCTTGTCGAGTTCGTTGAGAACGCTGGCGACACGCGCCTGCCCGGCCGAGGTGTCCTTGGTCGAGGTTTCCGCCAGCACGCTGGTGCGCAGCCGGTTTTCGACGATCCTGGCGGCAGCGTCGGGAACATTGGCCATCGTCACCATGCGCTTGATGATTTCTCCAC
>NZ_RZOM01000227.1:0-6805 GCF_003999175.1 Mesorhizobium sp. M7A.F.Ca.ET.027.03.2.1
GGCGATGACAATGTCGATCCGCGAAGAACTGGCCAATACGACCGTGGCGTTCACCTCCGCGGAAGAGAAGATCGTCCAGGTCCTGCTCGCTGATTATCCGATGTCGGGGCTGGGCACCGCGACCCGGCTGGCACGGCGCGCCGGCGTCAGCGACCCGAGCGTGACGCGGCTGATGAGCAAGCTTGGCTATGTCGGCTTTGCCGATTTCCAGGCACGCCTGCTCACCGAAGTCGAATCCAGGCTGCATTCGCCGCTTTTGATGATGGAGGCCAAGCGTCCGGGCGGCTCCAGCGAAGGCACCGCACTTGCCTATTTCCATTCGGTTTCCGACAGCCTGGAGCGCACGCGCACGGCAGTGCCGGTGCAGGCCTACACGCGCGCCGTCAACATGCTGCTCGAGAGCAAGGGCCAGGTCGTGCTGCTGGGCGGCCGGTTCAGCCGGCATATCGCCTCCATGCTGGCCGGCTACCTCCTGCAGTTCCGCTCCGGCGTGCGCGACATCGGTTCGTTGAGCCCCGCCGATTTCGACCTGTTGATCGACCTTGGCAAGCGCGACCTCCTCGTCGTGTTCGACTACCGGCGCTATCAGTCGGACGTGGTGAGCTTTGCCCAGCAGGCCAAGGAGCGCGGCGTCTCCATCCTGCTGTTCACCGATGTCTGGCTGTCGCCGATATCTGACATAGCGGACCTGACCATGGTTGCCGCGATCGACGCCAACTCGCCGTTCGACACGCTGGCGACGGCCGTTGCCCAGATGGAAACCGTGTTCGCCCACGCGCTGGAAGGCCACGGCGCCGGGGTGCGCAAGCGCATCGAGGACATCGAGAAGATCCGCAGTGCCAATGCGGTCACGCTCGATACCGTCCTGTCGTCATCGGCCGACGACGCCGCCAAAACCAAAACCACAAGGAAATAGTGTCGTTGCGCCCAGTGCAGCGATGCAAAGCGCCGCGACGCAGAGAAGGAAGCGACGATGCCCGACAACCAGACCACCATCGATGCCGTGCAGGCTGAGATCGAGACCGATCGCGACTGGTTGATCGGGCTGACCCGCGACATGGTTCGCATCCCTTCGGTCAATCCCAAATTCGAGCCCAACCCGGCGATCAACCGCGAGGCGGATGTCCAGGCGCTGCTTGAACCGATCCTCAAGCAGGACGGTTTCAAGACCGAGCAATGGGATGCCTTGCCCGGCCGACCCAATCTGGTCGGCGAATGGGCGGGAGACGAGGACCGCAGCCTGATCCTGTGCGGCCATATCGACGTGGTGCCGGTCGGGGCGATGAAGGACTGGTCGGTCGATCCGTTCGGCGGCGAGATCACCAATGGCCGCCTCTATGGCCGTGGCGCGGTCGACATGAAGGGCGGCGTCGCCGCTTGCATCGCCGCCGCGCGCGCGATCCGCAAGGCGGGCATCACGTTGCAGGGCCGGCTCGCCATCCACTCGGTCGTCGACGAGGAAGCCGGCGGCTTCGGCGCCATGGACGCGGTGAAGAAGGGCAAGCTCGCCAAGGCGGTGCTGGTCGCCGAACCAACCTGGGGCGATGTCCTGCCGGTCGAAGGCGGGCTCGAATGGGCGCGGGTGACGATCCGCGGGCGCAACGCCCATTCGGCGCTGCGCTACAACGAGATCTATCCGCAGCGCCACGACAAGGACCGGCTCGAGCCGGGCGTCAACGCCATTGAGATCGCCGCCCGCTTCATCGCCGCCGTGCGCCAGTATGAGCTGGATCGGACGCGGGCGAAATCGCATCCGCTGCTGCCGCTCGGCATGAACACGATCAACATCGGCGTCATGCATGGCGGAACCGGCCTTGGCCAGCACGGCCTGCCGATCGTCATGACCAACCCGGCCATCATTCCCGACGTCGCGGTGCTCGATCTCGACATGAAATTCCTGCCCGATGAGAACTCGGCCGACTACCGCCGCGATTTCGAGACGTTCGTCCACCATTTCGCCCAGACCGATGCGTGGCTGCGCGACAACCCGCCTGCGATCCAATGGGAGCTCGGCGGGCTGTATTTCCCGCCGATGAACACGCCGGTCGATCATCCGCTGGTGACATCGCTGATGAAGCGCAAGGCCATGGTCGGCAAGGCGCCGCAGGCGCGCGGCTTCGTCGCCGTGTGCGATGCCGCGCACTATGCCGGCGCCGGCGTCGACGGTGTCATCTTCGGGCCGTCAGGCGACGGGTTTCACGGTTCCGACGAATATGTCGAGGTCGAATCGGTGGTCGAGACCGCCAAGGTGATCGCCGCTTCGGTCATCGACTGGTGCGGCATCCGCTGAGGCGGAGCCGCTATTCCGAGCCGATCAGCCCGGGCGCTTCAGGCGTCCGGCGACGGCGCCCCATGAAGCCTTGATCATGCCGACCAGGCCGCTCGGGTAGGCCAGCATGACGCCGATGATCAGCACCGCCGTGATCATCGGCCGCCACGCGCCGAAATCGGCCATCCATTCGGCGAAGATCGTCAGCACGAAGGAGGCGACGATGGCGCCGTAGATGGTGCTGGTGCCGCCAAGCAGCACCGTCGACAGGATGATGGTCGCGAGGCTCATGCCGAAGACGTCGATCGAGGCATTGCGCTGGTAGGCGGCGTAAAAGGCGCCGGCGATGCCGGTGAAGAAGGCGCTCGCGGCAAGCGTCAGCATGCGCTGGCGCACGATCGAGACGCCGCGGCTGATGGCGTATTCCTCATTGTCGCGCAAGGCGACGATACTGGCCCCGGCGCGTGAGCGCACGAACACGCGCAGGAACAGCGTACTTGCCACCAGCAGTGCCAGCGCGATGTAGAAATAGGCGAACTTGCCGTCGCGGACCATGTTGTGGTCGAAGATATAAAGTCCGGGAATGCGCACCAGCCCTTGCGTGCCGCCGGTGATGGCCGACTGGCTGATGATCACCTGCATCACCAGTTGCGCGAAGCCGAAAGTGACCAGGATGATGTAGATGCCCTTCAGCCGCAGGATCGGGATGGTCACCAGGATCGCCGCCAGGGTTGCGATGACACCGCTGGCAAACAGCGCGATCCACGGGTCGAATTCGGCCAGCTTGGTCAGCAGGCTGTAGGCATAGACGCCGATGCCGAACAGCGCCAGATGGCCGAAATTGAAGACGCCGCCATAACCGAGGCTGAGGTCCCAGTTCGAGGCGACGATCGCATAGATGAAGGCCATGATCAGGATGTGGCGGGCATAGGTGTCACCGAAGATCAGCGGCAGCAGCGCCAGCAGGGCGAAGCCGAGCACGAAGCCGATGGCCTCCTGCTTCCACGGCGTGCGGCCTGGAGCGATCGGGGTTGCCGCCTCGGCGTGGCCAGGCGCGATCAGCGATGTCGTGTCGGTCATGCTAGGCCTCGGGAGCGGCTGGCAAAGATGCCCTCGGGGCGCACCATAAGGGTCAGGATGAGCACGCCGAACAGCAGTGCCGGCGTCCAGTACAAGCCGAAATAATAGCTGCAGGCTGCCTCGAAGAAGCCGATCAGATAGGCGGCGAAGATCGGACCCGATATGCTCGATATGCCGCCGAAAACGACGACGATCAGCGCCTTGAGCAGCGGGTCGCTGCCCATCACCGGCGACATGAAGCGGTAGCCGCCCATGAAGATGCCGGCGAGCCCGGCCAGCGAAGCGGCGATGGCGAAGGCCAGTCCATAGAGCGCGGTGACGTTCAGCCCGACAAGGTGGCTGGCATCTTCATTTTGCGCCACGGCGCGGAGCGCCAGCCCCAGCCGCGTGCGGTTGAGGAACACCCAAAGTGCGGCCAGGATCAGCGGCGTGATGACGATGATGGCGATCTGGTGCAGGGAGACGCCGACGCCCCCGATGGTGGCGTTGCCGGCGATCAGCGCCGGGATCTGTTTCGAGCGCGGTCCCCAGATGGTCAGCGCGCCGTTCTCGATCAGCGACCCGGCCGCCAGCGTGGTGATGACGACGACCAGCACGATGTTGGGTCGGCCGATCAGCGGCCGCACGACGCTCGCCTGCAGGATCCAGCCGACGCCGGCCATGACGACGACGGCGATCGGAAACGCGACCGCCGCAGGCAGGCCGAGTTCGACCAGCTGCCAGGCGATGTAGGCGCCCAGCATCATGAACACGCCATGGCTGAAATTGAACACGCCGATCGTCGTCCAGACGAGCGCTAGCCCGACCGCCATCATGGCGTAGAGCGAGCCCTGGAACAGGCCGCCGAACAGGATTTCCGCCAATGCGCTCATCTTCGGATTTTCCTAATGGCCAAAATACATCGACATGATCTCGCCGTGGTCGAGGCTTTCGCCCGGCTTGATCTCGGTCGCCACCGCGCCATGGTTGACGAGGTAGAGTTGCTGCGTCAGCTCCAGCAGGAATTCGATATCCTGCTCGACGACGATCAGCGGCACGCCGCCGCGCGAAATGTCCATGACGGAGGCGCAGAGTTCGTCCTTGATCTTGGGCGCCAGCCCCAGCGTCGGCTCGTCCAGGATCAGCAGGCGCGGATGGCTCATCAGCGCCGTGCCGATCGACACCATCTGGCGCTCGCCGCCCGACAGCGTGCGCACGCGCTGGCGCCAGCGATCCGCCAGTTTCGGAAACAGCTTGATCACCTTTTCGCGGTTCTCCGCCTCATGCGGCCGGGCCCTTGGCGAATAGGCGCCGAGCGCCATGCAGTCGGCGATCGAGAGATCGGGAAACAGCCGGTTGCCTTGCGGCACATGGATCAGGCCGGCGCCGACGATGGCGCGTGCGCTGCGGCCGGCAATGTCTTGCCCGTCGAACACGATGCGGCCGCTCTTCGGTTGCAGCAGCCCGGAGACTGCGCGCAGCAGCGTCGTCTTGCCATGGCCGTTGGGGCCGAACAGGCCGACATTGCCGAAACGGCCGGCCTCCAGCGAGATATCGTGCAGCACGGTGACGCGGCCATAGCCGGCGGTGACGCCTTCGACGCTGAGAATGGGGTTCACGCCGCCGATCTCCTCGTGCCGAGATAGGCTTCGATGACGCGCGGGTCGGCGATCACGCCGGCCGGGTCGCCAGCGGCCAGGACGCGGCCATTGTTGAGCACCAGCAGATGTTGCGAAAGGCTCATCAGGAAGGTCAGCACGTGCTCGATCAGAAGGATGGTGATGCCGCGTTCGGCGGTGCGGCGGATCAGGCCGATCGACGTCTCGATCTCGGGCTTGGTCAGGCTCGATGCCGGCTCGTCGAGCAAGAGCATGCGCGGCTGCATGGCGATCGCGGTGGCAAGCATCAGGCATTTGCGCTCGAACACGGACAATTCGCCGGCAAGCCGGCCGAACGACCGAGATCCCAGGCCGACGAATTCGAGCGCCTCGGCGGCGGCATTGCGGGCCGTGGCCGCTGTCTTTTCCTGCTTGCCGTAACTGGCGCCGATCAGCGCGTTCTCGAACACGGTCAGCCCGTCGAAGCTGGTCTCGCGCTGAAACGTGCGGGCGAGGCCGAGGCGCGCGATGGCGTGTCCCGATTTGCCGTTTATGGCAATGCCGTCAAAGCGGATCCGGCCCCGGTCGGGGCCGAACGGTATGCCGGTGATGATGTTGAACAGCGTGCTCTTGCCGCTGCCGTTCGGGCCGGCGATGCCGAAGATCTCGCCGGCCTCGACCTTGAACGACACGCCGTCGACGGCCTTCAGCGAACCGAAGGCCTTCGACACGTCGTCCAGTTCAAGCAGGGCCATTCCCTACTTCATCCAGGGCTGGAGCTTGAAGGCGCCGGTGGCGTATTTCTCCGGCGAGATCAGCGTGCGCTGGCCATCCCAGATCTGGAAGAAGGTGATCGGAATATAGTCGTCGCCCTGCGTGGCAAGGTGGGTGGCGGGATCGAATTTCAGCCGCCCTTCCGCGACCTGCTTGTCGGTCTCCGACAGCGCCTTCATGATCGCCGCATGGTCGGATGCGCCGCCGACCTTCTTGACCGCCTCGAAATAGACATTGGTCATTTCGTAGAGGCCGACGCCGTAGGTGCCGCTCTCGACGCCGTATTTTGCCTTGAACTTGGCCGCCACCTCGTCGGCGCGCGGGTTCTTCGGCGTCGTCAGCGCGCCGCCGAGCAGGTTGTAGATGACACCATCCGATTTCTTGCCGGTCAGCTCGACGAATTCCGGAACGCTCGGTGCGTATTGCAGGAAGACGAGGCTCTTGGTCGGCTGCTCGAGGAACTGGTTCAGGAACGACGCCGAATTGCCCGGCAGATAGTCGGTGTTGATGACGACATCGGGAACGTTCTCGCGCACCTTGGCGAGGATCGAACGCCAGTCGGTCACTTCGCCGAACGGCACGATCTCGTCGACGGTGATGGTCCAGCCCTTCTCCTTGAAGGTCTTCTTCATGCCTTCGGAGATGGTCTTCGAATAGGCATTGTCGGACGAGATGATGGCGACCTTCTTGGTCGGCAAGGTAATCTTGCCATCCGCCGCGAGCTTCTCGACGAACAGGGTGACGTCGGTGTTGTAGGCGTCGAAGGAAGGCGTCAGCGACCAGCAGCACATGTATTTATCGGGGCTCGGCGCGATGATGTCCCGGGTCTGCTGCGAGGTGGCCGCGAGCATATAGGGCATCTCAGCCTCGGCCATGTTGTCGATCTCGAAATTGGTCAGGCTGGCGTAGCCGGTCAGCATGAAGTGCACGCCCGGATCGCCAAGCAGGCGCTCGACCGCGCTGGTGACGTTGCCGGCGGACTGATCCTTGACGTCGCCGACCACCAGTTCGAACGTATCCCCGGCAACGCCGCCGGCTGCGTTGGCCTCGTCGATGGCCATCTGCACGCCGCGCTGGAATTCCTGGCCGTCCGCCGCGGCAGGGC
>NZ_RZOM01000228.1:0-6794 GCF_003999175.1 Mesorhizobium sp. M7A.F.Ca.ET.027.03.2.1
GACCAGGCCTCGATCGAGGCGGCGGTCGATGCCGGCGTTTCGGCCTATGTCGTCGACGGTCTGCGGCAAGAGCGCGTCAAGCCGATCCTCGACATGGCGGTCAGCCGTTTCAACGCTTTTTCGCGCATGGCGCGCGAACTGGAAGAGGTTCGCGGCGAACTCGAGAGCCGCAAGGTGATCGACCGCGCCAAGGGCATCCTGATGAAGTCGCGCGGCCTCTCCGAAGAGGCCGCCTACACGCTGCTGCGCAAGACGGCGATGAACCAGAACCGCAAGATCGGCGACATCGCCCAGAGCCTGGTGACTGCCGCCGGGCTGCTCGGACCGGCGGAGGATGAATGAGCATGGGCGCCGCGCACCAGATCACCGCCGGTTTCATGCCGCTTTTCGACAGCGCCGTGCTGGTCGCGGCCGGGGAGCTTGGCTTTGCCGCACGAGAAGGCATCGACCTCACCCTACACCGCGAGACGTCCTGGGCCAACATCCGCGACCGCATCGCCATCGGTCACTTTCATCTCGCGCATATGCTGGGACCGATGCCGCTCGCCTGCAATCTCGGGCTGACGCCACTCGCTTCGGAAACCATCGTGCCGTTCTCGCTCGGGCTCGGCGGCAATTGCGTCACCGTCTCCAACACCGTCTGGGCCGGAATGGTGGCGCACGGCGCCGAAGCCGATCTTGATCCGGCGCGCGCCGGTGCGGCGTTGCGCGCGCTCATTCGCGAGCGCGCTGCGGCCGGTGGCGACCCGCTGCGCTTCGCCGTGGTGCATCCGCATTCCGGGCACAATTACGAACTCCGCTACTGGCTCGCCGCCTGCGGCATCGATCCGGGGCGCGAAATCGAGATCGTCATCGTGCCGCCGCCCTTCATGGCGGATGCGCTGGCCACCGGCCGCATCGACGGGTACTGCGCAGGCGAACCTTGGAACAGTGCTGCGGTTGCCGCCGGCACCGGGCATATCGTCACCGTCAAGGCGCGGATATGGCGTAACAGCCCGGAGAAGGTGATCGGCGTGCGCAAGGCGTGGGCAGACGAAAACCCCGAGGCACTGGCGGCGCTGCTGCGTGCGCTGCATCACTCGGCGCGCTGGTGCCAGGATCCGGCCAACCGTGGCGAATTGGCAGCTGTGATGGCGCAGGCCGGCTTTCTCGGCCTGCCGCCGGCCGTGCAGATGCCGATCCTGACCGGTCATCTCCGACTGGGCGGCGGCGCGGAGCGGACCATCGACGACTTCTTCCTCCCGTTCGACAAGGCAGCGAACTTTCCATGGAAGAGCCATGCGCTGTGGTTCTACACGCAGATGGTGCGCTGGGGGCACGTGGCTCACACGCCGGAAAACCTTGCCATCGCCCGCAACTGCTACCGGCCCGACCTCTACCGTTCGGCTCTGAAGCCGCTTGGTGTGGCGCTTCCCGGCGCCAATTCGAAAGTCGAGGGTGCGCTCCAAGTTGCCACCGCAGTCGGCGCGACAGGCGCCGGCCTTGTGCTCGGTCCGGACGGTTTCTTCGACGGCCAGATCTTCGATCCGGACGAGGTCGACGCGTACATTACCGGCCAGAATTCGGCTCGCGCGGAAGCCTGATCATTTCCGCGTCATTCTTGTGCATTGCACAAAAATTGTGCGCGCGATTGCCCGAATGAACAATCTTTGGCCTTCCGGCTATACGACCCGGTGCGTCCGCGATCGGCGCGGGTTGCTGATTTAATTGATCTTTTTCACCTCTCTCAAAACTGGCACGGTTCCTGCTTTGAAATAGACAGGCCCTTCGCGGGTCACGGAACAGGCGTCCAACGACGGGCGCCACAGGCAAAGCTGCCGCTCAGGTTAATGCGCGCTCCCGGTCACCCGGACGCGAAGACCTGGCTGGCGGCTTTTTTGTTTTGATCAACACGCAATCGACGACGCGGATCCCAAGCCGCGCCCAACCGGAGACGACGATGACGAAACGGATCAGGACTGGAACGACCCTCAAGGACATGACGCGCCGCGATTTTCTCGTCAGCAGCGCGATGACGGCCGGCCTGTTCGTGGCGGCCCGCAAGCTCTTCCCTTCCGGCGCCTATGCTGCGACCGCCACTCCGGAGGTCACCGGGGCCAAGCTCGGCTTCATTGCCCTCACCGATGCGGCACCGCTGATGATCGCCAAGGAGAAGGGGCTGTTCGCCAAGTTCGGCATGCCCGATGTCGAGGTGCTCAAGCAGGCCTCCTGGGGTGCGACACGCGACAATCTGATGCTCGGCGGCGCGGCCAACGGCATCGACGGCGCCCATATCCTGACGCCGCTGCCTTACCTCATGCACACGGGCAAGGTGACGCAGAACAACCAGCCGATGCCGATGGCGATCGTGGCGCGGCTCAACTACGACTGCCAAGGCATTTCGGTCGCCCAGGAATATGCCGGCACCGGTGTCGGTCTCGACGCCTCGAAGCTGAAAGACGCTTTTGCCGCCAAGAAAGCGGCTGGCAAGGAAATCAAGGCCGCCATGACCTTCCCGGGCGGCACGCATGATTTGTGGCTGCGCTACTGGCTGGCGGCCGGTGGCATCGATCCCGACAAAGACGTCTCGACCATCGTCGTGCCGCCGCCGCAGATGGTGGCCAACATGAAGGTCGGCAACATGGACGTGTTCTGCGTCGGCGAGCCGTGGAACGAGCAGCTCGTCCATCAGGGCGTCGGCTTCACCGCCGCCACGACGGGCGAATTGTGGAAGGGCCATCCGGAAAAGGCGCTCGGCCTGCGTGCCGAATTCATCGAGAAAAACCCGAACGCCACCAAGGCGATCCTGATGGCCGTCATGGAAGCCCAGCAATGGTGCGAGGCCAGCGACAACAAGGACGAGATGGCCGCCATCATCGGCAAGCGGCAATGGATGAACGTGCCCGTCGCCGACATCATCGGCCGCCTCAAGGGCGACATCAACTACGGCAATGGCCGCGTCGCCAACGGCACCGATCTTTCCATGAAGTTCTGGAAGGGCGGCGTCTCCTATCCGTTCAAGAGCCACGATACGTGGTTCCTCGCCGAGAACATCCGTTGGGGCAAGTTCGCGCCGACCACCGACATCAAGGCGCTGGTCGATCAGGTCAACCGCGAGGATCTGTGGCGCGAGGCGGCCAAGGATCTCGGCGTTGCGGCTGCCGACGTTCCGGCGTCGTCGTCGCGCGGCGTCGAGACCTTCTTCGACGGCAAGATCTTCGATCCGGCCAACCCGTCCGCCTATCTCGATAGCCTGAAGATCAAGGCATCGGCCTGAACCCCTGCGCAAACGGCACATTGCGCCGTTTGTCGCTCGAATTATCTGCCCCACGGAGTTTTCCCCAGACATGTCGATCCAGACTATCGAGGACACCAAGGTGAAGGCCTTTCCTGCCAAGCCGGCGGAGGTCATCGCCTTCACTGCCAAGGCACGGCGTCGCTTCGAGCCGCTAGCCATCGCCGGCAAACTGGCAAGCGCGCTGGTGCCGCCCATCATCGTGATCGCGCTGATGCTGGTCGTCTGGCAGATCGCCTGTTCGTCGCCGACATCAAGCCTGCCGCCGCCGACCCAGGTGTGGAACGAGGCCTACGATTTGATCGCGCATCCGTTCTTCGACAATGGCCCGCAGGATATCGGTCTGGCATGGCGCGTGCTGATCTCGCTGCAGCGTGTTGCCATCGGCTTCGGCCTGGCGGCGGTGGTCGGCGTCGCGCTCGGCGCGCTGGTCGGCCAGTCGATCTGGGCGATGCGCGGCCTCGACCCAGTGTTCCAGATCCTGCGCACGGTGCCGCCGCTGGCCTGGCTGCCGCTGTCGCTGGCGGCGTTCCGCGATTCCAGCCCGTCGGCGATCTTCGTCATCTTCATCACGTCGATCTGGCCAATCATCATCAACACTGCGGTTGGCGTGCGTAACATCCCAGAGGATTATCGCAACGTCTCGCGCATCCTGCGGCTCAACCAGTTCGAGTTCTTCGTGAAGATCATGGTGCCGGCCGCCGCGCCTTACATCTTTACCGGCCTGAGGATCGGCATCGGCCTGTCCTGGCTTGCCATCGTCGCCGCCGAAATGCTGACCGGCGGCGTCGGCATCGGCTTCTTCATCTGGGACGCGTGGAACTCGTCGCGGCTGCCCGACATCATCGTCGCGCTCGCCTATATCGGCGTCACCGGCTTCTGCCTCGACCGTCTGGTCGCGGCGGTCGGCGCCTTCGTCACCCGCGGCACAACGGCAAAGTGAGGAGAGGGGCGATGACGGCCTATCTGAAGCTCGACCATATCGACAAATCCTTCACGCGTGGTGCCCAGGTCAGCGAGGTGTTGAAGGACATCAGGCTGACCATCGACAACGGCGAATTCGTCTCCATCATCGGCCATTCCGGCTGTGGCAAGTCGACCTTGCTCAATCTGATCGCCGGGCTGACCAAGGTGTCCGCCGGCGCCGTGCTGCTCGAGGACAAGGAGGTCGACAGCCCAGGACCGGAACGCGCCGTGGTGTTCCAGAACCACAGCCTTTTGCCGTGGCTGACCGTCTACGAAAACATCAATCTGGCGGTGTCGAAGGTCTTCGGTCGTTCGAAGAGCAAGGCCGAGCGGCATGACTGGATCATGCGCAATCTTGACCTCGTGCAGATGGCGCATGCCAAGGATAAACGCCCGGCAGAAATATCGGGCGGCATGAAGCAGCGCGTCGGCATCGCCCGGGCGCTGGCCATGGAGCCGAAGATCCTGCTGCTCGACGAGCCGTTCGGCGCGCTCGATGCGCTGACGCGCGCCCATCTGCAGGACGCGGTGATGGACATCCACTCCAGGCTCGGCTCGACGACGATCATGATCACCCACGATGTCGACGAGGCGGTGCTGCTTTCCGACCGCATCGTCATGATGACCAATGGCCCGGCGGCAACCATCGGCGAAGTGCTTCCCGTGCCGCTGGCGCGGCCGCGCCGGCGCGTCGAACTCTCTTCCGACCGGACCTTCCTGCGCTGCCGCGAGGCGGTGCTGAAGTTCCTCTACGAACGCCACCGCTTCGTCGAAGCCGCGGAGTAGCACCATGAGCGAAAGACTTGTCATCATCGGCAATGGCATGGCCCCCGGGCGCATGCTCGAGCACCTGCTGGAACAGGCGCCGGGCCGCTACACCGTCACCATCTTCAACGCCGAGCCCCGCGTCAATTACGACCGCATCATGCTGTCGCCGGTTCTGTCGGGCGAGAAAGCCTATGAGGAGATCATCATCCACGGCGACGGCTGGTACATCGCCAACAACATCACCCTCTACAAGGGCCACAAGATCGTCACCATCGACCGGTCAGCGAAGACCGTCACGTCAGATCATGGCGTCACCGAACCCTACGACAAGCTCGTCATCGCCACCGGCTCGGTGCCGTTCATCATTCCGGTGCCGGGCCATGATCTGCCGGGCGTGCTGACCTATCGCGACCTCGACGATGTGCAGGCGATGATGCTCGCCGCCCAGTCGCGGGCCAAGGCGGTGGTCATCGGCGGCGGCCTGCTCGGGCTGGAGGCGGCAGCAGGGCTGAACGCGCAAGGCATGGACGTCACCGTGCTGCATGTCATGCCGACGCTGATGGAGCGCCAGCTCGATCCCGCGGCCGGCTATCTGCTGCAGCGTGCCGTGGAGCAGCGCGGCATCAAGGTGATCACCAAGGCTAACACACAGGCGATCACAGGCAACGGCAAGGTCGGGCAGGTGGAGCTTGCTGACGGCACCATTATCCCAGCAACGCTTGTGGTGATGGCCGTCGGCATCAGGCCGAATTCGGCGCTAGCGAAACAGGCCGGCATCGCAGTCAACAGGGGCATCGTCGTCGACGCCGGAATGCGCAGCAACGATCCCGACATTTACGCGCTCGGCGAATGTGCCGAGGTCAACGGCCAGGTCTATGGCCTCGTCGCGCCGCTCTACGAGATGGCGCGCGTTACAGCCAGCCAGCTTGCCGGCAACGAAGCGGCGGCCTTCGTCCATATGGACACGCCGACCAAGCTCAAGGTCACCGGCATCGACCTGTTCTCGCTCGGCGACTTCGCCGAGGGCGAGGACCGCCAGGAGATCGTGCTGCGCGATGCGGCCGCCGGCGTCTACAAGCGCCTTGTCCTGAAGGACGACCGCATCATCGGTACTGTGCTCTATGGCGAGACGGCTGATGGAGCCTGGTTCAACGACCTCAAGAAGAAGCAGACCGATATTTCCGAGATGCGCGACACGCTCATCTTCGGCCAGTCCTACCAGGGGGGTGCCCCGCTGGACCCTATGGCGGCCGTTGCAGCCTTGCCGGATGATGCGGAAATCTGCGGCTGCAACGGCGTTTGCAAGGGAAAGATCACTGGCGCGATTACGGGGAAGGGCCTGACCTCGCTCGACGACGTGCGCGCCCACACCAAGGCGTCAGCCTCCTGCGGCTCCTGCACCGGGCTGGTCGAGAAGCTGATGGTGCTGACCATCGGCGACAAATACAATCCGGCGGCGGTGCAGCCGATGTGCGGCTGCACGACGCTCGGCCATGACGAGGTGCGCCGGCTGATCATCGCCAAGGGCCTGAAGACCATTCCCGCCGTCATGCAGGAACTGGAGTGGACGACCTCCTGCGGCTGCGCCAAATGCCGGCCGGCGCTCAACTATTATCTCGTCTGCGACTGGCCGGACGACTACGCCGACGACTACCAGTCGCGCTTCATCAACGAGCGCGTACACGCCAACATCCAGAAGGACGGCACCTATTCGGTGGTGCCGCGCATGTGGGGCGGCGTCACCAACGCGGCAGAGCTGCGCGCCATCGCCGACGTCGTCGACAAG
>NZ_RZOM01000229.1:0-6788 GCF_003999175.1 Mesorhizobium sp. M7A.F.Ca.ET.027.03.2.1
ATCTATTCCGAGGCGCTGGCGCTGGCTGAGAAGGTCGGCATCTCGCCGCCACGCTTCGACAGCGTCATTCGCAATGGCCGCATGGATTGCGGCTTCTACCAGACCTTCATGCGCTGGACGCTGGAAGGTGACCGCGACGCGCACAAATTCACCATCGCCAATGCCTTCAAGGACCTGACCTATCTGGAATCGATGGCGGGTGCGGCCGGTATTGCCAATCCGCTCGGCAACGCCACCAAGAACTCCTTCGCCGGTGCCCATGCAACCGGGCCGGCCGAGCAATTCGTGCCGATGCTGGCAACGCATATCGCGGGGGTGAACGGTGTCGACCTGATGCCGATGAAGAATGGGAAGAAGCAGACCATTTAACCGATTGCCCAAGGCTGGCGCCGATCACCGCCTCCACCGCCCTATCCCATCGTCGGTATCTGCAAGCAGCTTGTGCACGGCGTTGCGCGCGGCGGCTGGGCGCTGCAGGCGGATGTTCTTTTCGATCGCCTCATGCAGCTTCTGCGCCTGGCGTTGATCGGCGACCTGCTGCGTCGTGAATGCGAAGAGATGGTCGAGCGCCGACTCGATCAGCACGCCGAGCGGCACCAGGAGGTCGTTGCCGGAGGCGCGCAGGATGGCCAGATGAAAGCGCGTATCGGCGCGGATACGCTCCTGCAGGCTCAAGGCCTCGCCCATCTCGCGGCAGGCCTGGCTGATTTCCGCCATTTGCTCGTCGCTGCGCCGTATGGCGGCAAAGGCCGACGCTTCCGGCTCGATGATATGACGAAACTCCTGCACGGTTCGCAGGAACGCCTCGCGGTCGGGCGCCGTCGCGTACCAGGCCAGCACGTCGCGATCGAGCAGGTTCCAGCGCTCCTTCGGCTCGACCCAGCTGCCGATCTTGGGGCGTGAGGCCAGCAGGCTTTTCGCCATCAGCATCTTGATGGCTTCGCGCACCGCCGAACGGCTGACATTGAAGATCTCGGCCCATCTGGACTCGTTGGGCAGGATGGTGCCGGGCGGATAGTCGCCACGCACGATCCGCAGGCCAATCTCGCCGGCCAGCGAGACATGGACGCTCGCTCCCGCAAAATGCGCGGCACCGGCCTTGCGCATGACAGCCGGGCCGTGGCTGGCTTGTGCCTTGGCCCGGTCGGTTTGCTTGCTTGACTTCTCGTCCGGCATCCACGTTCCAATGCGTCGACCGTCTGTCGTCCGGATTGAGCCGAACCGCACGGGCGCCGATCTCGTTGCCGAAAAATCCAGATCACGGGCACGGCAAAGCCGGAGCCGGTTGCCCCAACCATTGCGTCCGTTCGGGAATTATCGCTTCCGTTCAGGAATGACGGGGCGCCCGCAACCGGGCGCCCCGAAATCGAGAACCTACTTCTGGATGCAGGTGTCGACCGTATCCTTGGTGCACTCGTCGAGGCCGGTGAACACCGGATCGGCGACTGCCTTGCCTTCGATCAGGTCGATCATCACCGACGGTGCCTTGTAACCCATTTCGAACGGCCGCTGACCGACCAGAGCCGTCACGAGGCCGTCACGAGCGATCGCCACTTCGTCGCCGATCGTGTCGGCGGCGCCGATGACGAAGTCGTTGCTGGCGATCCGGTCCTTGAGCGGCCCGAACAGATCGCGATAGGGCTGCGGCGCGCCGAACAGCGGCCAGCCGCCCATGATGCCGAAGGCGTCCAGCTTGGGGTTGGCGGCGAGGATGTCGGTCATCGCTTGTACGCCCTTGGCGCCGTCGTCATTGGTGAACACCGGGCAGCCGGCGACTTCGGTCCAGCCACCTTCACCGGCAAGTGCGGCAAGGCCTTCCTTGCCCGACAGTGCGTCACGCATGCCTTGCGCACGGCGCAGGATGTTGTCGGCTGCCGGGTTGCCTTCGATGGTGCAGATCGTGCCACCATTCGGCTTGCCCTTCTTGATGTACTCGCCGATCTTCTTGCCCATCAGGTAATTGTCGGTACCGAGATAGGTCTTGCGAAGACCTGCGTCTTCCTTGCTGAGATCGGCATCGACCGTCATGATCGGGATCGTCGGATTGGCGCTCTTGATCGTCTGCGCGATCAGCGGCGCATTGGACGGCGAGATGGCCATCGCCACCGTGTCGGCCTTGCTCAGCATGTCCTGGACGATCTGCGCCTCGCCGGCCTCGTCCGAAGTCGACGCCGGACCGGTGTAGAAGCATTCATACTCCGAGCTGGCGTTTTCCTTGTTCCATTTCTCGCAGCCCTGGTGGATGGCCTCGAAGAACGGATTGTCGAGACCTTTCACGACAATGACGAGCTGTTTCTTGGCCAAAGCCGGCCCGGCACCCAACGCCATTGCGGCGACGGCGGCGAGCAAAAGTGTCTTCCTCATGTCAGTCCTCCCTTGAAACAAACGGACACGGCGTGCCCGCCATACAGATCGACCGGATGCGTGATGACCGAGGGTCGTTTCGAGCGCTCGTGTCGCCAGGACAGATCGATAAGCATTTCCAGATTCGGCTTCAGATCAGCTCACACACAGGTGTCGCCGGATGCTGGGCCGTCAAACCTCCGCCAATTCCGGCCGGCGAACCGCCAGCGGGGATCGGCATAATCTCCTCCGACGCTTAGCTAATATCGGCTTGGCGCCAACGTCAATGCTATTTGTCCTACAAAACGGATTTTTAAAATAGTCCTGGCCCAATTCGTCCGACAATTGATTGACGTGCGCCGGCTTTTGCGTAAAAGAACGCTAACGCCGTCTTCGGGAGGAGCCGGGGAGAGCGAGGCCTAAGCAGCGTCGGCATCCACGCCGGGAACAGCGGCAGGTCGCAAATCACGGGGAGGCAAAGGCTGGTGGCGGTTCTCGAACTCACCAACATCTCTAGGCATTTCGGCGCCATCCAGGCTGTCAACGACGTTTCGCTGTCGATCGAGCCCGGACAGGTGGTCGGCCTCATGGGCGACAACGGCGCCGGCAAGTCGACGCTGGTCAAGATGATCGCCGGCAATTTCCGCCCGAGCCATGGCACCATGCACATGGACGGCAAGGAATTGATCCTGCACAAGCCGGCGGAAGCCCGCCAGCACGGCATCGAGATCGTCCACCAGGACCTTGCGCTCTGCAACAATCTGACCGCCGCCGCCAACGTCTATCTCGGCCGCGAGCTGCGGCGCGGCGTCGGGCCGTTCCGCATCCTCGACTATGCCTCGATGTACAAGCGTGCCGGCCAGCTCTTTGCCGAATTGAAGTCCGAAACCCGTCCGCGCGACCTCGTCAAGCAGATGTCGGGTGGCCAGCGCCAGGCGGTGGCGATCGCCCGCACCATGCTGTCGCAGGCCAAGATCGTGCTGATGGACGAACCGACGGCGGCGATCTCGGTGCGCCAGGTCGCCGAAGTGCTGAACCTGATCCGCCATTTGCGCGATCAGGGCATCGCCGTCGTGCTGATCAGCCACCGAATGCCTGACGTCTTCACCGTCGCCGACCGCGTCATCGTCATGCGGCGCGGCCGCAAGGTCGCCGACAAGACGATTGCGTCGAGCTCGCCCGAGGAAGTCACCGGGCTGATCACCGGCGCCATCGAACAGGTTTGATTTCAGCGAATTTCACCACGCACAGCAGATGAAGGTCGACGATGGCACTGACAATTGACCAGCCGATCGAACACAAGCAGCAATCCTTGGCCGCGAGAGTGTTTGCCAGCCAGACCTTCTGGGTGGTGATCGCGGTCATCCTTGCCTGCGTGTTCCTATCGTTTGCCACCGACGCCTTCGCCACCTCGAAGAACCTCTACAACATCACCCGCAACATCACCTTCGTCGCCATCATCGCGCTCGGCATGACCTTCGTCATCATTACCGGCGGCATCGACCTGTCGGTCGGTTCGGTGCTGTGCCTGTCGTCAATGGTTCTGGCCGTCACCATGCATGCCGGCTACTCGATCGAGGTCGGCATCCTGGCCTCCATTGCCACCGCGCTCGCCATTGGCGCCTTCAACGGCGTGCTGATCGCCTATCTCGGCTTTCCACCCTTTGTGGTGACGCTCGGCATGCTGTCGATCGCCCGCAGCCTCGCCATGGTCGCCTCCAACAACACCGTCGTCTTCCAGTTCGGGCCGGACCACGCCAAGCTTCTGTCATTGGGCGGCGGCGCCTGGGTGTTCGGCATCGCCAATCCGGTGCTTTACATGATCCTTCTGGCGCTGATCACCGGCTTTATCCTGCGCTGGACGAAGTTCGGCCGCCACATCTTCGCCATTGGCGGCAACGAGCACGCGGCAACGCTGACCGGCGTTCCGGTGCGTCAGATCAAGGTTGCCGTCTACATGATCTCGGCGCTGTCGGCCGGCATTGCCGGCATCATCCAGACCGGCTGGCTGGGCGCCGTCACCACCAATCTCGGCACCGGCATGGAGCTGCAGGTAATCGCCGCAACCGTCATCGGCGGCGCCAATCTGGCTGGCGGCGTCGGCACCGCCTTTGGCGCCATCGTCGGTGCGGCCCTGATCGAGGTGATCCGCAACAGTCTCGGCCTGCTCGGCATCAATGCCTTCTGGCAAGGCGTGTTCATCGGCGGCGCCATTCTGCTGGCGGTTCTGTTCGACCGCATCCGCAATTTCCGCCGCAGTGACTAGAACCATGATCCCGAAAAGTGGAAACCGGTTTTCTCGGACAAACGGAACCGTTTGTCCGGAGATCATGGTCAAACAAAAGACGGTTTGATGGCCAACTCCCTGTTCAGCCTCGAGGGGCGGCTGGCGCTGGTGACTGGCTCCGGCCAGGGCATCGGCTTCGCGCTGGCTCGGGGCATGGCTGAACATGGGGCAAGCGTGGTGCTGAACGGCCGCGACGCCGCCAGGATCGGCGGTGCCGTCGAAAAGCTGCGCAATGCCGGCTTCAAGGCGCACGCCTCGACCTTCGACGTCACCGATTTTCAGGCGGTCAACGAGGACATTGCCCGCATCGAGGCCGAGATCGGCGCCATCGACATCCTCATCAACAATGCCGGCGTGCAGTTCCGCGCCCCGCTCGAGGACTTTCCCGAGGAGCAATGGGAGCGCCTGTTCAAGACCAATGTGTCGGGCGCCTTCCATGTCAGCAAGGCGGTCGCCCGCCACATGATCCCGCGCGGCAAGGGCAAGATCATCAACATCGGTTCGGTGCAGAGCGAACTGGCGAGGCCGAACATCGCGCCCTACACCGCCACCAAGGGCGCGATCCGCAACCTGACAAGGGGCATGTGCGCCGATTGGGCCAAACACGGACTGCAGATCAATGCGATCGCACCCGGCTATTTCCGCACCGAGATGAACCAGGCGCTGGTCGACAATCCCGAATTTTCCGCCTGGCTGGAAAAGCGCACGCCGGCGGGGCGCTGGGGCAATGTCGACGAGCTGATCGGCGCCGCCGTGTTCCTTGCCTCCGACGCATCGTCTTTCATCAACGGCCATACGCTGTATGTCGATGGCGGCATGACGGCTTCGGTTTGAGGGGCGTTCTTCCCTTGGGAGAAGGGGAAACCTATCGCTCAGTCTGAAAATCCGGCCGCATCGGCCGTCATTCGCCCTCGCCGCCCCCGCGCGTCTTGACGCGGCCCCGAACTCAGCCGCACAATCCCTGTTGCAGACGAAGGGAGGCCAGTCGTCTGCGGGAGGATATACCCATGACGGAAGCGATCAGGCTCTACTGGGGCCGGTTCGGACATGTATCTATCCTGAATGTCGCAAGCGACTTCGTCACCCATGCCCATGTCGAGGCCCATCTGATCATCTGGCTGGAAGGTACGGCCGGCGAAATGACCATCGGCCGCGAGACCGTCCGGCTTGGACCTGGAACGGCCGCCGGCATCAACTCCTTCCAGCCGCACAGCCATGTTCTGTCGCAAAACGGGACGCCCGGTCTGTTTCTCGCCTTCTACATCGATCCCGACTTGGCGCGGCGCCGCCGCGACCTGCCTTCGTCGGCACCGCTGTTTACACAAGCCGCGATCACGCTGGAACCGTGGCTGCATCAGGCCGCCGCCAATCTGCTCGACCACCTCAGCGACAATGAGAGCGTCGACGATATCGCCAACTACGAGATCGAGCGTTTCATCGATAGCGTGCTCGACGCCGCCGACGCCTCGGCGCCGCAGGAGGCCCGTGTCCGCATCAACACCATGCAGGATTTCCGTGTCCGCAAGGCAATCCAGCTGATGAAGGCCAATGTCTGCGAGCGCATCTGCTTCGACGACGTGGCGCGCAGCGTCGGCCTGTCGCGACCGCATTTCTTCGCTTTGTTCAAGGAACAGACCAATCTGACGCCCAATGTCTACTGGAACACGCTGCGCATGGAGGAAGCGGTGCGGCAGCTGCAATGGTCGCGGGAGCCGCTGATCTCGGTCGCCTGCAATCTCGGCTTCACCACGCAGGGCAATTTCTCGCGTTTTTTCCGCGACCATGTCGGCGTGCCGCCGACGCTCTACCGTGAGGCCGCGCGGGCGATTGCCTGAGCCTGTCCTCGTTTAGTCAAGGTCGACTGTTTTTCAGACTCCTTGATACACGCTCAAGACGCATTGATAAGCGCCGTTGAAATGGCCGCCCTACCCTTGCACCGGATCGCTTTTGCAAGGGAACATTTGAATGGCCAAAGTCACCATATCCAGCGTCATCGACGCGCCGGTCGAAAAGGTCTGGGCGCGCATACGCGACTTCAACGGGCTGCCGGGCTGGCATCCGCGCATGGTGGAGAGCCACATTGAAGACGGCAAGGATGCCACCACGATCGGCTGCGTGCGCAATTTCCAGCTCGCCAGCGGCGCCCGCCTGCGCGAAA
>NZ_RZOM01000022.1:0-15690 GCF_003999175.1 Mesorhizobium sp. M7A.F.Ca.ET.027.03.2.1
CGGCCGGCTCGGGCCTGCGCACCGGCCGCTCGGACGGATCGCGGCCAACGTCGTTCTTCAAGGTCGTCAGGTCAATGAAATGGTCGGCTTGGCGGCGCAGATCGTCGGAGATCATCGGCGGCTGCGAGGCCATGGTCGAGACGATCGACACCTTGCGGCCGCGCCGCTGCAGCGCCTCGACCAGCGTGCGGAAATCGCCGTCGCCGGAAAAGATGACATAGTGGTCGACGACATCGGCGAGCTCCAGCGCATCGACCGTCAGCTCGATGTCCATATTGCCCTTGATCTTGCGGCGGCCGGTCGAGTCGGTGAATTCCTTGGCCGGCTTGGTGACCACCTTGAAGCCGTTATAGTCGAGCCAGTCGATCAGCGGTCGGATCGAGGAGTATTCCTGATCCTCGACCAGCGCCGTGTAATAATAGGCGCGCAGGAGATAGCCACGTTTCTGGAAGCTCGACAGGAGCTTGCGATAGTCGATGTCGAAGCCGAGCGCGCGCGACGTCGCATAAAGATTGGCGCCGTCGATGAATAGGGCGATTTTTTCACGAGGGTCGAACATGGAAAATATTCCTTCTCGAAATAAACGGCCGTCTAAACGAAATGCGATAGCGACGTTCGGTCAGGCTTATAATAAACCGGCTGACCTCTACGCATCCGAGATAGCGCCAGATTCACGGCAATCCAAGGGCGCGTGCGGCACTGCAAGCAATTGTGATCGGGACACCGAACACATAAGCACAGCCAGTTTTTGCCGAATCGGGTGTTTGAACGAAGGATTGGGCGCCCTGCAGCCCGGCCATTGTCCATGATGCTTGTATTTTGGCGGCGTTCGGGTTATGGACCGCGCCTGTTTTCCATCAAATCCATCGCATGAAAGGGGCAATCCATGGCCCGCGTAACCGTTGAAGATTGCATCGACAAGGTCGACAACCGCTTCGAACTGGTGCTGCTTGCCGGCCACCGTGCCCGGCAGATCAGCCAGGGCGCGCCGATCACCGTGCCGCGTGACAACGACAAGAACCCGGTCGTGGCGCTGCGCGAGATCGCCGATGAGACGCTGTCGCCCGACGACCTCAAGGAAGATCTGATCCATTCGCTGCAGAAGCATGTCGAGGTCGACGAGCCCGAGGCCGATGGCGAGGCGATTGCCGATCAGACCGGCACCGCCGTTGCTGCCACCGACGCCGATGACGCCGAGGAGAACATCACCTTCGACCGCATGACCGAGGAAGATCTCCTGGCCGGCATCGAGGGTCTGGTGCCACCGGAAAAAAGCGACGACTACTAAGAGCCTGGATCAAGCATCCGGCACTTCCGTCCTGGCAGTTTCGTGGCTATCTATGACATGCGCCGTACAGCAGTGCGGCGCATGATTCATTTCACCGCTGCGAGATCCCGCCCATGATGCGTCAGTATGAGCTTGTCGAGCGCGTCCAGCGCTACAAGCCTGACGTCAACGAGGCGTTGCTCAACAAGGCCTATGTCTATGCCATGCAGAAGCATGGCCACCAGAAGCGCGCTTCCGGCGACCCGTATTTCTCGCACCCGCTCGAAGTCGCCGCCATCCTCACCGAGATGCATATGGACGAGGCGACGATCGCGGTCGCCCTGCTGCACGACACGATCGAGGACACGACCGCCACACGGGCCGAGATCGACGATCTGTTCGGCCCCGAAATGGGCAAGCTGGTCGAGGGCCTGACCAAGCTGAAGAAGCTCGATCTCGTCTCGAAGAAGGCCGAGCAGGCGGAAAACCTGAGAAAGCTTCTGCTGGCGATTTCAGAAGATGTCCGCGTGCTGCTGGTCAAGCTCGCCGACCGCCTGCACAATATGCGCACCCTCGACCACATGCCGGAGGCCAAGCGCCTGCGCATCGCCGAGGAGACGATGGATATCTACGCGCCGCTGGCCGGCCGCATGGGCATGCAAGGCATGCGCGAGGAGCTGGAAGAGATCGCCTTCCGCTTCATCAATCCGGAAGCCTATCGCGCCGTCACCGCACGGCTTGCCGAAATCTTCGAGCGCAACAAGGGCGTGCTGACGGACATCGAAAAGGCGCTGTCCACGCTGTTCGAGAAGCATGCGATCAACGCCGGCGTGAAGAGCCGGCAGAAGAAGCCGTGGTCGGTGTTCCGCAAGATGGAGGCCAAGGCGCTGTCCTTCGAGCAGCTCTCGGATATTTTCGGCTTCCGCGTCGTCGTCGACACGGTCGAGGATTGTTACAGGGCGCTTGGCGCCATCCACACCGCGTGGTCGATGGTGCCGGGCCGCTTCAAGGACTACATCTCGACGCCGAAGCAGAACGATTATCGGTCGATCCACACCACCATCGTCGGCCCGTCGCGCCAGCGTGTCGAGCTGCAAATCCGCACCCGAGAGATGAACAAAATCGCCGAATACGGCGTCGCTGCCCATTCGATCTACAAGGACACCGGCGGCAAGACGAATGGCGCCGCCCACGCGATTTCGAAGGAAACCAACGCCTACGCCTGGCTGCGGCGCACCATCGAGCAGCTTGCCGAGGGCGACAATCCCGAGGATTTCCTCGAAAATACCAAGCTGGAGCTGTTCCAGGACCAGGTGTTCTGCTTCACCCCGAAAGGCATGCTGATTGCGCTGCCGCGCGGCGCGACGCCGATCGATTTCGCCTATGCGGTGCACACCGATGTCGGCGACACCTGCGTCGGTGCCAAGGTCAACGGCCGCATCATGCCGCTGATGACGGAGCTGAAGAACGGCGATGAGGTCGAGATCATCCGCTCCAAGGCGCAGGTGCCGCCGGCGGCATGGGAATCGGTCGTCGTCACCGGCAAGGCGCGCTCGGCCATCCGCCGTGCCACCAAGAACGCCATCCGCAAGCAATATTCGGGTCTCGGCATCCGCATCCTGGAACGCGCCTTCGAGCGTGCCGGCAAGACCTTCACCAAGGAGAGCCTGAAGCAGGTGCTGCACAGGCTGGCGCGCAAGGACATCGAGGATGTGCTGGCCTCCGTCGGGCGCGGCGAGCTCGCCTCCACCGACGTCATGAAGGCGGTATTCCCCGACTACAAGGATGAGCGCGTCACTACGGCCGTCCCCAAGCCGCGCGAGGAGGGCTGGTCGAAGATCCGCAATGCCGCCGGCATGTTGTTCCAGATTCCGGGTCGTGCCGCGCGCAAGGACAAGGACCAGCCACGCGATGGCGCCGTGCCGATTCGCGGCGTGCGCGGCGATCTGCCGGTGCGTTTCGCGCCGGAAGGGGCAGTGCCTGGCGATCGCATCGTCGGCATCGTCCAGCCGGGCACCGGCATCACCATCTATCCGATCCAGTCGCCGGCGCTGCAGGCGTTCGATGACCAGCCCGAGCGCTGGATCGACGTGCGCTGGGACATCGATGAGCGCACCAAGGAACGCTTTCCGGCGCGTGTCTCGGTCACCGCCATCAACGCGCCGGGGTCACTCGCCGATATAGCGCAGGTGGTTGCCTCGAACGACGCCAATATCCATACGCTGTCGATGGTGCGCACTGCGCCCGACTTCACCGAAATGCTGATCGATCTCGAAGTCTGGGATCTCAAGCACCTCAACCGGCTGCTGTCGCAGCTCAAGGACAATTCGAGCGTCAGCGACGCAAGACGCGTCAATGGCTAGATCATGCTCCGGTTTCGGACAAAGTCATGGTCAATCAAAAAGAGGCAGAAATGAACACCGATGAAGTGCTGGGCATTTTCCGCGAGGCGGGTGCTGTTCTGGAAGGGCATTTCATTTTGACCTCGGGCCTGCGCAGTCCGGTCTTCCTGCAGAAGGCGCGCGTGTTCATGCATGCCGACAAGACCGAGCTACTGTGCAAGGCGCTGGCGGAGAAAATCCGCGCAGGCGTGCCCGGCAAGATCGACTATGTCGTCGGCCCGGCGATCGGCGGGCTGATCCCAGCCTACGAGACCTCGCGCCATCTCCGCGTGCCGGCGATCTGGGTCGAGCGGGAAGGCGGCGAGTTCCGCTTGCGCCGCTTCGAGATCGCCAGGGGTTCGCGTGTCGTCATCGTCGAGGACATCGTCACCACTGGCCTGTCGATCCGAGAGACCATCGAGTGCCTGCGCGATCTTGGCGCCGAGGTAGTGGCCGCGGCCTGCATCATCGACCGTTCGGCTGGCAAGACCGATGTCGGTGTGCCGCTCATCGCGCTGGCCGAGTATGAGGTCCCGGCCTATCCGGCCGACCGGCTGCCGCCGGAGCTTGCCGCCATCCCGGCGATCAAGCCCGGCAGCCGCAACATCTGACGGGGCATTTTTTTCGCCCAACAGTGTGCGGCGGTTTTGGGGAAAGCGACATGCGTGAAGACAAATTGGAAATGATCACCGGCATCGATCATTTCGTGCTGACGGTCGCTTCGCTGGAAGTGACCTGTGAGTTTTACCAGCGCGTGCTGGGTTTTGAGCGCATCGACGCGGCGGATCGGCCGACGGCGCTGGCTTTCGGTATCCATAAGATCAATGTGCATGAGGTCGGCCGCACTTTCGAGCCGAAGGCGAAGTCGCCGGCTCCGGGCTCGAGCGATTTCTGCCTGGTCACGGACGGGCCACTGGATGAGGTCCGTGCCCGGCTCGCGGCCAATGGTGTGGCGGTGGAACTCGGTCCGGTCGAGCGTATCGGGGCCCGCGGTCCGATGATGTCGGTCTATTTCCGCGACCCGGACGGCAATCTGGTCGAGGTCAGCGAATACCTGCCGTAGCGCTGGTGCTCTTCGAAAAAGCGACTGCCAGTTTTCCTTAAATTCGCCGCGATTGTCCAATGTTCGAAGCATGAACCACCCCGAGGGGCGGCGACGAGTGCGCATCGGACAGACGGTGCTTGGTTGTTCTTCTGTCAGCGCGTCGTTATATCATGCTTGCGATTGCCATTGGGTGATCGTCAAGCGCAAGATGTGGCTACCACGCCCGGCTAAGGTGCCGTTGCGGGAGCCGTGGAACGGGAACAGAGTGCTTTTTCGACGCCGCAAGCCTGATGGCCTTTATGAGCGGGTGCGTACCTACCTTTGGCCGCGCCGCTCATTTTCGCGCTCGCTTCAGTATTTTTCCAAGCGCATCCTGCGGCTGAAGGCCACACCGCATGCGGTGGCGGCCGGCGTTGCAGCGGGGGTCTTCGCTTCATTCTTTCCCGTCGGTTTCCATTTCATCATCGCTGCCCTCCTGTGCTGGGTGATCGCCGGCAATCTGGTGGCGGCCGCTCTCGGCGCGGTTTTTTTCGGCAACCCCCTGACCTTCCCGTTGCTATGGGGGGCGTCGTGGGAAACGGGCAAGCTCATCCTGCATGACCGCTTGCCGACGCATGGGCCGCCGGCACATCTGGGCGAGATGTTGCACAACCTCTCCTTCGCGCAATTGTGGAAACCGGTCCTTGAACCGATGCTGATAGGCGCGGTTCCGCTCGGGCTCGCCTTCGGGCTGCTGTTCTACGCCCTCACGCGCTGGGGCATGAACGCTTTCCGCGAACAGCGGCGCAAACGTCTGGCCGAGCGCGCAAGCCGGCATGCGCAATCGTCCCATCCCGGCGCAAGCATCGGTTCCACCGCGCGATGATCATCGGCATCGGCAGCGACCTGATCGACATCAGACGCATCGAGAAATCGCTGGAGCGTCACGGCCAGCGCTTCATCCAGAGAATCTACACCGAGGTCGAACAGGCGCGTTCGGACAATCGAGGCGCCCGCGCGGCCTCTTATGCCAAACGCTTCGCCGCCAAGGAGGCCTGCGCCAAGGCGCTGGGCACCGGTATGGCGCAGGGCGTGTTCTGGCGCGACATGGGTGTCGTCAACCTGCCCAGTGGCGCGCCGACCATGGCTCTGACGGGAGGAGCGCAGGCCAGGCTGGACAAGATCCTGCCAAACGGCCATCGGGCGGCAATCCACCTCACCATCACGGATGATTTCCCGCTCGCTCAAGCCTTTGTGATCATCGAGGCGCTGCCCGTCGAAGAAGCGCCACATTGATTGCCTCTGACGACCGGCATTGACGTTGCCCAGCGCGCGCCGAGACTCTATACCATCCAACGCACAATCGAGGACGACATGAGCGTGGCTGAAAAATCCGAGAAGAAATCCGGCGGGCTTGGCGAGACCGTCAGCGTCATCGTCCAGGCGCTTTTGCTCGCCCTGGTCATCCGCACGCTGCTGTTCCAGCCTTTTTCGATCCCGTCGGGATCAATGCGGCCGACGCTTCTTGAAGGCGACTATCTGTTCGTCACCAAATGGTCCTATGGCTATTCGCGGTACTCGCTGCCTTTCGGCCCCGACATCTTTTCGGGCCGCATCTGGGGCGCCGAGCCGAAGCGTGGCGACGTGGCGGTGTTCAAGTTCCCGCCTGATCCGTCCGTCGACTACATCAAGCGCGTTGTCGGCCTGCCGGGTGACAAGATCCAGGTCAAGGACGGCCAGCTGTTCATCAACGGCGTCGGCGTGCCGCGCGTGAAAACAGGCCAGATCGACAATCCCGACATCACCGAGGAATCGCGCCCGATCGATGTCTATCGTGAGACCTTGCCCAACGGCGTCAGCTACGACACGCTCGACCTGAATTCGAACTCGATCGGCGACAACACCCGCGAATTCGATGTGCCGCCCGGCCACTATTTCATGATGGGCGACAACCGGGACAATTCCGCCGACAGCCGTTTCACCGTCGGCTACGTTCCCGCGGAAAATCTGGTTGGCCGCGCCAATCTTGTTTTCTTCTCGATCGCTGGCAAGGCGAGCCCTCTCGAAATCTGGAAATGGCCGTCGCTGATGCGCGCTTCGCGCCTGTTCCACTTCGTCAATTGATGGCTTTGAAGCGTCCGACAGGCGAAACTCTGGCCGGTTTGGTAAAAGCCAAGACCGGCCACGTCTTCAAGGATATCCGCTTGCTCGAGACCGCCTTGACGCATTCCAGTGCGGTCAAGGCCGCCACCAACAACCAGCGTCTTGAATTTCTCGGCGACCGCGTGCTCGGGCTTGTCGTCGCCGATATGCTTTTCGAAAAATTTCCCGATGCGCCGGAAGGTGAAATCGCGCCGCGCTTCAATGCGCTGGTCGATGCACGGACATGCTCCGAGATCGGCATCGAAATGCAGCTGGAGGACCTGGTCCGCGCCGATTCTGCCTTGAAGATGCGGTCGCGTGGCTCGGGCGGAAACTATCTGGCGGATGCGGTCGAGGCCCTGATCGCGGCGGTTTACGTTGACGGTGGCATCGAGGCCGCGCGGCGGTTTGTCCTGCGCTACTGGGAACCGCGCTCGCATACGGTGATTACAAAGCCGCTCAATCCGAAATCCGATCTGCAGGAATGGATTGCCAAGACCAGCGATATCAGACCCGAATATGTGATCGAAAAACGCGAAGGCCCGGACCACCAGCCCGTCTTCACCGTGTCCTTGCAGGTCCGAGGTTTTGCGCCGATAAGCGGCACTGGCGGCTCCCGCAGGGTTGCCGAAGAAGCGGCGGCTTCGGCATTTCTTGTGCGCGAGGGCGTCTGGGCCACCACATCGGCCCAAAAATCGGAGGGCGCGCGACCCTCCAGTGAAGGGAGTGCGGCATGACCGCTACCGAAGAGCCGGCGACCGCAGCCGCCGCCACGCATTCCGGTTTTGTCGCGCTGATCGGCGCGCCCAATGCGGGCAAGTCGACGCTGGTCAACCAATTGGTGGGCGCCAAGGTGTCGATCGTCACCCACAAGGTGCAGACGACCCGCGCCATCGTGCGCGGCATCGCCACGCATGACAATGCGCAGATCGTTTTTGTCGACACGCCCGGCATCTTCAAGCCGAAGCGGAGGCTCGACACGGCGATGGTGACCACCGCCTGGGGCGGGGCCAAGGACGCCGACATCGTGCTGCTTTTGATCGATGCCGAACGCGGCATCAGGGGCGACGCCGACGCCATCCTCGAACGGCTGAAGGATGTGCGCCAGCCGATGGTGCTGATCCTCAACAAGGTCGACCGCGTCAAGCACGAAGCGCTGCTGGCTCTGTCGGCGGCAGCGAACGAAAGGGTGCCGTTCAAGCGTACCTTCATGGTATCGGCGCTGACCGGCTCCGGCTGCAAGGACGTGCTCGATTATCTGGCCGAGGCTCTACCGGTCGGCCCCTGGTACTATCCGGAAGACCAGATCTCGGACCTGCCGATGCGCCAGCTCGCGGCCGAGATCACGCGCGAGAAGCTGTATCTAAGGCTGCATCAGGAACTGCCCTATTCCTCGCATATCGAAACCGAGAAATGGGAAGAGAAGCCGGATGGCTCGGTGCGCATCGACCAGACCATCTATGTCGAGCGCGACAGCCAGAAGAAGATCGTTCTTGGCCACAAGGGCGAGACAATTCGCGCCATCGGCCAGGCGGCACGCATGGAGATAGCGGGCATCCTCGAACAGAAGGTGCACCTGTTCCTGTTCGTCAAGGTGCGCGAGAACTGGGGCGACGACCCTGAGCGCTATCGCGAGATGGGGCTCGAGTTTCCGCGCTAGGCTCGATGGACAACAAGCCTCCGATTGACACAGCTTTGGTCCGCCGGTTGGTGGCCACGCAATTCCCCTGGTGGAAAGATCTTGCGGTCAGGCCGGTCGAATTTGGCGGATGGGACAACAGGACCTTTCATCTCGGCGACGAGATGACCGTGCGGCTGCCAAGCGCCGCGGCCTATTTCCTGCAAGTGGAAAAGGAACATCGCTGGCTGCCGAGGCTGGCGCCTCTGTTGCCGCTGCCGATTCCGGTGCCGCTGGCGATGGGAGTTCCGGCCGAAAACTATCCTTGGCACTGGTCCGTCTACCGCTGGATCGAAGGCGAGACGGCAAAGCGCGAGCGGATTGCCAGCCTGCCACAATTTGCGACCGACCTGGCCGCGTTCCTGGTCGCCCTGCAGCGTATCGATGCCACTGGCGGACCGGCGCCGGGACAACACAACTTCTTTCGCGGCGGAGCACTCAGCGTCTACGATGGCGAAACCCGGCAAGCGATTGCAGCCCTCGACGGCAAGATCGATACGGTCGCAGCCCGCGCGGTGTGGGAGGCAGCACTTGCCGCGCCATGGCACGGTGCGCCGGTCTGGTTCCACGGCGACGTCAGTTGGGGAAACCTGCTGGTCAGGCAAGGCCGGTTGGGCGCGGTGATCGACTTCGGAACCTCCGGCGTTGGCGATCCCGCCTGCGATCTGGCGATTGCCTGGACATTGTTTGAAGGCAAAAGCCGGGAGGCGTTTCGCGCCGGCCTTCCAGCCGATGAGGCGATGTGGGCGCGTGGTCGTGGCTGGACGCTTTGGAAGGCGCTGATCACGGTAGCTGGACAGATCGACGTCAACCCTGTCGAGGTTGAAAAATCCCGTCATGTGATCGATGAGGTGCTTGCCGATCACGCGCGGCGGGGGTGAGGCGCCAAACGTTCAAGGCGCTCTCGCCCACCAGATCCTGATCCTGTCGCCGATCCATCCGCCCCCGTATGGCGCGACCAGGGACATTCTGGCCGAGGCGATGCTTTCCCGGACCTATGCGTGCCCACCCGCCTGATCGAGGCGGGGGGGGAGCGCATCGCCTGCGTCGTTCAGGTCGACTGAGAGGGCGTCACGGAGGAATCGTTTTTCAACGGCTGGCTGCTGTCACAATCGGCGACACGACGGCACTCCAGGAAGTTTCGACCGCCTTGGAGGGGGCAGACACCCTTGGAAGCGTCATCCCGCTTTTCGCCTCGGTATCAGAGCGGGATTTGCAGATGGGCGTTATCTGGCAACAGAAGGGGAGGCGGCAATAATCGGATAAATTTCGACGGAATTGAGGTATACTTTGCGTATTATGCGGCAATATTGGAAATATAACACGTTATCAGTATAGTTAGCCGCGAAAGTATCCGTATATATATTTAATAAATGACATTGTGCCATTTGTGCCGCTTGTCGGATTATCAAGTGTTATTTGTGCAACACGGCATTAATCTGTTTGGGGAATTGTCATTATTCCGGAAATCGTCATTGAAGGCAGATGATCGATGGGTATGTTCGCCGCTGAAAAGGGCGAGCGGTGTGAGCCTTTTTCGTTGTGGGGGTGAGGCGGGAAAACATTGCCGCCAGCCACAAATCCGAAGCCATTTATAACTATGACTGGAGAGGTCAGAAAATGAACATCAAGAGCCTCCTTCTCGGCTCAGCCGCGGCCCTGATCGCGGTCAGCGGCGCGCGCGCCGCCGACGCTGTCGTCGTCGCCGAACCGGAACCGGCCGAATACGTCAAGATCTGCGACGTCTACGGCGCCGGTTACTTCTACATTCCGGGCACCGAGACCTGCCTGCGCATCGGCGGCTACCTCCGCTACGACATGGGCGTCGGCGATTCCGGCGCGCTGGATGGCGCCAATAACGTTGCCGATCACATGGACGGCTCTAGGAACGACACCTACTACAAGAACATGCGCTTCACGCTGAGGACTTATACCGGCCAGGAAACCGAGCTCGGCACATTGAAGACCTTCACCGAGACCCGCTTCCAGTTCGGCAACTCTTCCGGCGACTATACCGGTGACGGCACCGGCTGGCAGGCCGGCAACAAGGCCACTACCCTCAACTTCGCCTGGATCCAGCTCGGTGGCCTGCGCGTCGGTAAGGATGAAACGGTATACGACCAGTTCATCGGCTATGCCGGCAACGTCATCCAGGACACGCTCATCCCGTATGGTGTCAAGGATACCAATCTCATCAGCTACTACTTCGACGCAGGCAGCGGCTTCACGGGCGTGGTCTCGCTCGAAGAAGGCACCGGCGTCAACACGATCGACAGCTATGTTCCGCATGTCGTCGGCGGTTTGAAGTACAAGGGCGACTGGGGTGCGATCACCGGCGTCGTGGCCTATGACAGCAATTATGAGGAAGTGTCCGGCAAGGTCCGTTTGGACGTCAACGTCAGCAAGGAACTGACGCTGTTCGTCATGGGCGGCTACGGCACCAACGACAACATCAACGACTTCGGCACAGGCCGTACCCAATACAAGCCATGGGGCGGAAACTGGGCGATCTGGGGCGGCGGCACCTACAAGTTCAACGACAAGACCTCGTTCAACGCCCAGGTCTCCTATGACGACTGGAAGAACCTCGGCGTCGCGGCCAACGTGGCCTATACCATTGTGCCCGGCTTTACGATCACGACTGAAGTCGATTACCTCAATGCAGGAAAATTCGACGACTTGGACTTCAACAACTGGACGAAGGCCGACAAGAAGAGCAGCGTCGGCGGCATCGTTCGCTTCCAGCGCAATTTCTAACGGATCGACTGACCTCACCAGCCCGCCCGCAGCACATCGCTGCGGGCGGTTTTTTATGCATTGGCATGAGAGTTACCCGGGGGCCAAGCCCATACCTTGATTTCGCCACCCGATCGGTGAAAAGCTCCTGAAATGGAATGGCGCGACGAGGGAATCATTCTCGGCACCCGCAAGCATGGCGAAACCAGCGCCATTCTCGAGGTGTTGACGCGAGCGCATGGCCGTCATCTCGGCCTTGTTCGCGGCGGCCGTTCGCGCAAGCAGCAGCCCGTGCTCCAGCCCGGCAATCGCGTGGACCTGTTGTGGCGTGCGCGGCTTGATGAACATCTCGGCACGTTCCAGGCCGAGGCGATCGAGATGAACGCGGCCCGGTTGATGGACAGTGCCGTCGCCGTCTACGGATTGCAGACCATGGCCGCGCATCTGCGCCTGCTGCCCGAGCGCGACGCGCATGAAGGTCTCTACGAAACGCTTGCCGTGATGATCGTCCATCTCGACGACGCCGACGTTGCCGGCGAACTGGTGGCGCGCTTCGAGCTTCTGGTGCTGGACGAACTCGGCTTCGGCCTCGATCTCAGCCAATGCGCCGCCACCGGCACGCGACAGGACCTGGCCTATGTCTCACCGAAGTCGGGACGTGCGGTATCGCGCGAAGCCGGTTTGCCGTGGCGCGACAAGATGCTGGCTCTGCCGGCCTTCCTGCAGCGCGGCTCCGGCCTGCGCGCCGATGCGGCTGATGTCGACGACGCCTTCCGGCTCACCGGCTTCTTCTTCAACCGTCACGTCTATGAGCCGCGCGGCATCGAGCCGCCGGACGCTCGTACCGGCTTCCTCGCCGCCTTGCGCAAACATCACGCGCGCGGCAAGGCCATAGCTGGCGAAGACGCAGCCAGAGAAATCATCACATGAGCGAGGTCGAACTTTATCCTGGCCGGGTCTCACCGCTCGGCCTCGGCACCATTCCGCACGCCGACATCCTGAAATACACCGGTTTGGAATTGCTGCAGCGCATCGTCGACGGCAAGTATCCGGCGCCGCCGATTTCCTTCCAGCTGAATTTCACTCTCACCGAAGTCTCGGAAGGGCGCGCTGTCTTTCGGGGCATGCCGAGCGAGCGCCATCTCAATCCGCTGGGCAGCGTGCATGGCGGCTGGGCGGCGACGCTGCTCGATTCGGCACTGGCCTGTGCCGTGCAGACGCTGCTCGAAAAGGGCGAGGCCTATACCACGGCGGAGTTCAAGGTGAATTTGACGCGTCCCATCACGCCGAAGACCGGCGAGGTGGTGTGCGAGGGCAGGGTTGTTCACAAGGGCCGCACGTTGGCGGTGTCGGAAGCGACGCTGAAGGATGCCGGCGGCAAGCTGCTGGCTTTCGGCACCGAAACATGCTCGATCTTTCCGGCCGCCAATCTGGCGGCGCGTTGACTGGCGGCGCATTGAGTTTTCCGAGCTTGGATTTTCTGGCCGTTTGGCCGCCGCATTTGAATGTCAGTAAGACGAATGTCAGTGAAAACTGGCCTGGTTTGGGGGAACCGCCATGTTTGAAAGCCTGATCGGCCTTGTCGCCATCATCGCCTTGTTCGTCATCATTTCGCGCCAGCAGAGCCGCATCGGCCTTGTCGAGCGCGAGCTTGGCGCACTGCGCAGCCTTGTGCTCTCGGGAGCCGTGCCGCCTGCGGCCAGGCCGTCCGAACAGGCGGTGGCCGACAACGTGCCCGCCGATATGGCTCCGGCCGTAGCGGCCGCGGCCGATATCGTTCCGCCGGAGGTAAGCGCAGCGGTCACCGTCCCGGCGCCAGCCACGGACACGGAAGACTCGACCGGCGAGATCGTCTCCGGGCCGTGGACCGCTGCAGAACCGGCCCCGAAGGCGGTGGATCCCGCGGAGCTTCCCGCAGCCGCGAAAGCCGCCCGCCAATCTGACGTCGAAACCGCGCTCGGAACCCGCTGGGCGGTCTGGGTTGGCGGCATCGCACTGGCGCTGGGCGGCCTGTTCCTGATCCGCTACACCATCGAGGCCGGCATTTTCGGTCCCGGCGTGCGGCTGGCCATGGCCGGCGTGCTCGGCCTGGTGCTGGTCGCCGGCGGCGAGTTCATCCGGCGCACCGGCTTCAAGGTGCCGGTGCAAGGGGCCGCCGGCGCTTATATTCCAGCGATCCTGACTGCTGCCGGTGCCTTCATCCTGTTCGGCACCGTCTATGCCGCGCATGGCATTTACGGCTTCATCGGCCCGGCACTCGCCTTCACGCTGCTCGGCGTCATCGGCGTGGCAACGATCGCGGCAGCCCTGGTCCATGGTCAGGCGCTGGCCGGCATCGGCTTGGTAGGCGCCATGGTGACGCCGGTGCTGGTCGCCTCGCAGGCACCCAATCCCTGGGCGCTGTTCGGCTACCTCGCGATCGTGCTCGCCGCCACCGGCGTCATCGCCCGCATGCGGGACTGGAAATTACTGATGGCGGCCGCCTTTTTCGGCACCGGTGTCTGGACCATCCTCTATATGACCGATGCGCCGGGGGCGAACCTCTCTGCCATCCTGTTCATCGACGCCGTCACGCTGGCCGTGCTCGTCCTTGTCTGGCTCGCTCGCCGTGACGACGAACCTGGACCAGCCAGGGCTTTCGACTGGCCGTCCATCGTGCCTGGCCTGTTCGTCGCATTCTCGGCGCTGGGCCTGTCGGTCGACCCGGCCTTCGCTGCCGCCGGCTACGCCTTGCCGGGCGCTGTGGTGATCGCCGCGATGGTGGGGGTGGCGCTTTATCGTCCGCTGGCGCTGCCGCTCCTCTATGCCGCGGGACTGGTCACGGTGCTGATCTATCTCGGCATCATCCCGCCAACCTCCATCGCTTCCGATTTTTCCAGCGGCGCCTTGGGCGTCGACGGACTGCCGGTGGCCACGTCCAACGTGCTGACCTTGCGCATCGGCATCGTGCTCGGCCTGGTCTTCATCGGCGCCGGCTTCTGGGCCGCGCGCCGGTTCGCCGCCGGCACGCAGATCCGCGCGGCCTCATGGGCAGCGTGGGGCGTCATCGTCCCGCTGGTCATCCTGCTGGCGCTCTGGTTCACCTTGGGCAATCTCGACCGTGACCTTGTCTACGCCGCCGCAACGGCACTGCTGGTCGTCATTTTCACCGCCGGCGGCGAGTGGATCGCGCGGGCCGAGGAGCCGCCGCTCAAGGGCGGTGTCGCGGTGTCGTTTGCCCTGGGTGGCGCGGCCATCGCCGGGCTCCTGCTCATGCATATGGCTTTCGATTCCGGCTGGACCACCATCCTGCTCGGTGCGACGGCCATCGTGCCAGCGCTGGCCACGCGCTGGCGCGCCTATCCGGTGCTCGGCTGGATTTCGGTCGGCGCTGTGATCGCGGTGCTTGGCCGCGTCGCTTTCGACCCGACCATTGTCGGCGCCGCGTTCCTGTCGAGGACACCGGTCTTCAACTGGCTGTTGCCCGGCTACGGCGTGCCGGCGCTGGCCTTCGGCTTTGCCGCCTGGCAGCTTGCGCGCACCACGAATGGCCGGCCGCGCCTTGCCATGGAGGCGGCTGCGGCGCTGTTTGCGCTGCTCACGCTCGCTATGCTGGTGCGCCACGCCATGCACGGCGGCGTCATCGACACGGGTGCCATGACGCTCGCCGAACAGTCGATCTACACCCTGATCGCCATCGGTGCCGGCGCCATCCTGGTCGCCATCGACATGCGCTCGCCAAGCTCGGTGCTCCGCTATGGTTCGATGGCCGCCGGTGTGGCCTCGGTCGCCTTCATCGTTGTCAGGCACTTCGTCGTGCTGAATCCGCTGTTGACAGACGAATCGACAGGCCGCATCCCGGTGTTCAACCTGTTGTTCCTCGCCTATCTCCTGCCGGCGATCGCCGCCGGGGGACTGGCGCTCTACACCAGGGACAAGCGGCCGAAATGGTATGCGCAGATGTTGGCTGTGGTGGCTGCCGTGCTTGCCTTCGCCTATGCCACGCTGTCGGTGAGGCGCCTGTTCAAGGGCGAGTTCATCGGCTTGTGGAGCGGTCTCGGCCAACTGGAAACCTATACATATTCGGCGCTTTGGCTGGTGATAGGCGTTGCGCTGCTCACAGCCGGTGTCTGGCTGAAATCGCAGGTGCTGCGCGTCGCCTCGGCCGCGCTGATCGCGATCGCCGTGCTGAAGGTCTTCATCTTCGACATGTCGGAGTTGGAAGGCGTGCTGAGGGCGCTGTCGTTCATCGGCCTTGGCGCCGTGCTGATCGGCATCGGCCTGTTTTATCAGCGGCTTTTGACGCGGGCGGCGCGGGAAAACGGATAAAGGCAAGCAAGAACAATAAGATTTCACCCCGACCGGGAATAAATCGGCACTCACCCGCGTTATCTCATGGCTTGGGTGACCGGGGCGGGAGACCGCTTCGCGCTGGCCGCTTGCGCCGCGCCCGGAAGGCGCGTTCAATTGGGATCAATAAGGG
>NZ_RZOM01000230.1:0-6781 GCF_003999175.1 Mesorhizobium sp. M7A.F.Ca.ET.027.03.2.1
GTAGCGGATCAGCACCGCGCCATAGAACTTCGAATTGCCGCCGACATAGTAATAATTGCCGGGATTGAAGGCGGCGCCGCCGGCCTCACGCCACATCTCCTTCGGCCTGTAATGGCCGTCGACGAAGATCGAGCGCGTGTCGCGCGCGTGCGGCGTCGCCGGCAACGGCTCGCCGCGCTCCAGCATCAGGATCGAGGCGCCGCTGCCGGCAAGGCCGGAAGCGATCGTGGCGCCGCCAATGCCGGAGCCGATGATGACGATGTCCGGATTTGTCATGGCCTAAATCGCGTCCCGACGCGCTTTAGTTTTTTGTTTTGATGCATGTCGTTGCCCCAAAACCGGATCCACTTTTGGGCGACATACATTAGCGAATACGGGTCTCGGTCGCCGGATCGAAGAACACCGCCTTGGTCAAGTTGAAGGCAAGCGGCGTGTTGGTACCCGGCTGGATGTTGGCGTCGGCGCGCAGCCGCGCCACCACGCCCTTGCCGCCGAGATTGGTGACGGCGAAAGTGTCCGAGCCGGCCGGTTCGACGACCTCGATGTGACAGTCGGCGGTGGCGATGTGCGAGGCGTTGCGCTCGGCACCTTCCGGATCGGTCAGGGCTTCGGGGCGGACACCGAAGATGATCGGCTTGCCCTGGAATGCCGACAGGCCGGCCGGTGCATTGGCCATCGGCAGCGAGATCGGCTCTCGCGCTTCGCGCTGCAGCACGACGGACAGCGCGTTGCCTGACGTGCCGATCGTCGCCGGGATCAGGTTCATCGCAGGCGAGCCCATGAAGTCGGCGACGAAGAGGTTGGTCGGGTTGTTGTAGATTTCGGCCGGGGTGCCGAACTGCTGCACCTCGCCATCGCGCATGACCGCGATCTTGGTCGCCAGCGTCATCGCCTCGATCTGGTCGTGGGTAACGTAGACGATGGTGGTGCCAGTGGTGGCATGCAGGCGCTTGATCTCGATGCGCATGTCGACGCGCAGCTTGGCATCGAGGTTGGACAGCGGCTCGTCGAACAGGAACAGTTTGGGATCGCGCACCAGCGCCCGGCCCATGGCGACGCGCTGGCGCTGGCCGCCGGATAGTTGGCTCGGCTTGCGCTGCAAGAGGTGGCCGATCTGCAGCACCTTGGCCACCTTGTCGATCGCCTTCTGGCGCTCCGCCGCCGGCACGCCGCGCATCTCCATGCCGAAGGAGATGTTTCCGGCCACCGTCATGTTGGGGTAGAGCGCGTAGCTCTGGAAAACCATGGCGATGTCGCGCTTGGAGGGGTGCAGATCGTTGATGGTGCGGCCGTCGACACGGATTTCGCCCGAGGTGATCGTCTCCAGGCCGGCGATGGTGTTGAGCAAGGTCGACTTGCCGCAGCCGGAAGGGCCGACCAGCACCAGGAAGCCGCCTTTCTCGAGCTCGACATCGATCCCCTTCAGGATCTCGACCTGGCCGAAGCGCTTCCTCAAACCATCAATTTCCAGAAAAGCCATCGGATTATCCTTTGACGGCGCCCGCCATCAGACCGCGCACGAAATAGCGGCCGGCGAGCACATAGACGAGAAGGGTGGGCAGTGCCGCGATCATCGCGGCGGCCATGTTGACGTTGTATTCGACGACGCCGGTCGACGTGTTGACGACGTTGTTGAGCGCCACCGTCATAGGCATCGCGTCGCCGGTGCCGGCGTAAGCCGAGGCGAACAGGAAGTCGTTCCAGATGTTGGTGAACTGGTAGATCACCGTGACGACGAAGATCGGCATCGAGTTCGGCAGCATGATGCGGCGGAAGATCTGGAAGAAGGACGCGCCGTCGACCTGTGCCGCTTTGACCAGTTCGGTGGGGAACGCCTCGTAGTAGTTGCGGAAGAACAGCGTGGTGAAGCCGATGCCGTAGACGACGTGGACGAAGACGAGGTTGACCGTCGGGTTGCCGAGGCCAAAGCTGGTTCCCGTTGCATTCTGCAGCGTGACGCCGAAGCGGCCAAGGCTGCCGAGGATGGTCGCCATCGGCAGCAGCACCGACTGGAACGGAATGAAGCAGGCGAACAGCATCAGCCCGAACACCAGCGTTGCCCCGCGGAAACGCCATTTGGTCAGCACGTAGCCATTCAGCGCTCCGAGCATCGTCGAGATCAGCACGGCCGGGACCACCATCTTGATGGAGTTCCAGAAATAGCCCTTGATGCCGGCGCAGGTGAGGCCGACGCAGGTCTCGCCCCAGGCCTTCAGCCAGGGATCGAAGGTCGGTGCCCTGGGCAGCGCCAGCATGTTGCCGTTCTGGATCTCGTCCATGGTCTTGAACGAGGTCACCAGCATGACGAACAGCGGCATCAGATAAAATAGCGCAAACAGCGCCAGCAGCCCGTAGATGACGATGCGGTTGATAACCTTGACGTTGACGCCGCCAGAGGCCTGGCGGGCGGGAGTGGTGACGGCGCTCATCGCGGCTTCTCTCGCAGTTCCGAATAGAGATAGGGCACGATGATTGCGACGATGGTCATCAGCATGATCACCGCACTGGCCGAGCCGACGGCCATTTCGTTGCGCTTGAACGTGTACTCATACATGAAGTTGGAGGGCAGCCAGGCCGAGCCGCCGGGGCCGCCGCTGGTCAGCGCAACGACCAGATCGTAGGACTTGATGGCGAGGTGCGCGAGTACGATGAAAGCCGACAGGAAGATCGGCCGCAGCAGCGGGATGACGATGCGGCGGTAGAGCTGGAAGGTGGTGGCGCCGTCGATCTGCGCCGCCTTCATGATCTCGCCGTCGATGCCGCGCAGGCCGGCCAGGAACATCGCCATGATGAAGCCGGAGGCCTGCCAGACGCCGGCAATGACCACCGTGTAGATGACGAAATCCTTGTTCTTGATCCAGTCGAAATGGAAGCTCGTCCAGCCCCATTGATGCAAGGTCTGCTCGAGGCCGAGGCCGGGATCGAGGAACCATTTCCAGGCGACGCCGGTGACGATGAAGGACAGCGCCATCGGGTAGAGATAGATCGGCCTCAGCACGCCTTCGCCGCGGATCTTCTGGTCGAGCAGGATGGCCAGGAACAGGCCGAGCGCCAGGCAGATTGCGATGTAGAGGAAACCGAAAATACCCATATTGGTGATCGACGTGTACCAACTCGAGGGCGGGTCTGTGTCGAAGGTCCAGCCCCACAGCCGCTGATAGGCGCGCGAGCCGGTCAGGACATAGGATGGAAAGGTCTTGGAGTTGGTGAAGGACAGATAGATCGTCCACAGGATGAAGCCGTAGACGAAGACGATGGTGATGGCGAAGCTCGGCGCCAGCACGATCTTCGGCAATGCGTCCTGCAGGCGTGAGCGCACCGAGGCGCGTGGCCGCGCATGCTCCGGCGTCAGCTTGATCTGGCTTGTCGCTACCGTGCTCATGGGGCTTCCTCCCGTCGACTCGCGGCCAACCAGCTTCGCGGATCTAAGTTCGCGGATCTGGGCCTTCCCCGCCGGAGCGGGGAAGGCGTTTTGGCGCGTGGCGCTTACTTGGCGTCGTCGATCGCCTTGACCAGCTCGGTCACGGCTTCGTCCGAGGTCTTGATCTGACCATGGACGAATTTGGAGACGACATCCTTGTAGGCATTGGCGACCGCCGGAGGCGCGCCATAGCCCTGGGCCAGCGAGCCGAACAGCGTGCCGCCTTCGTTGGCTGCCTTCAGGTCGGCGATGCCCTTCTTGCCGCAAGCGTCGAAGTCGGTGTCCGGAACGTCGGTACGGGCCGGGACCGAACCCTTGACGACGTTGAAGGCCGACTGGAAGCTCTTCGACAGGGTGGCGGTGGCCAGCGCAACCTGGGCGGCCTTGCGGTCGTCCGGAACGTTGAACATGCCGAACATGTCGGAGTTGTAGATCACCGAGCCGTCGGTGCCCGGGAAGCGATAGCACAGGAAGTCGGTGCCCGGCGTTTTCTTGGCGGCGTTGAACTCGCCCTTGGCCCAGTCGCCCATGACCTGCACCAGGGCGTCGCCCTTGATGACCATGGCGGTGGCAAGGTTCCAGTCGCGGCCGGAGAAGTTGGGGTCGACATAGGTGACGAGCTTGGCCAAATTGTCGAACGACTTCTTCATCGTGTCGGACTTCAGGGATGCGTCATCGAGGTCGTTGAAGGCCTTCTTGTAGAACTCAGGTCCGCCGGTCGACAGCACGACCGAGTCGAACATGGTGGCTTCCTGCCAGTTCTGGCCGCCGAGAGCGAGCGGGATCACCCCTGCCGCCTTGGCCTTGTCGAGCAGGGCAACGAAGTCGTCGAAGGTCTTCGGCTCGGTGCCGCCGATCTTGTCCAGGACGGCCTTGTTGATCCACAGCCAGTTGACCGAGTGAACGTTGACCGGCGCCGCGACCCACTTGCCGTCATAGACCGAAAACTTCTGCAGGGCTGCCGGAACGGACTTGTCCCAGCCTTCCTTCTTCGCCGTTTCGGTCAGGTCGCCCATGACGCCGGCAGCGGCGTAGTCGAGCACGGTATAGCCGAGCATCTGCGAGGCGGTCGGATAATTGCCGGCCGCGACCATCGCCTTCAGCGCGGTCATGGCGGCATCGCCGCCGCCGCCGGCCACCGGCACGTCCTTCCAGGCATAGCCTTCCTTGGCCAGGTCGCCCTTAAGGACGTTGAGAGCAGCCGCTTCGCCGCCCGACGTCCACCAATGCAGCATCTGCACTTCCTTGACGTCCTCGGCGTGGGCCGCGAAAGCCAGGCCGGATGCGAGAGCGGTTCCGATAAGCAGTTTGCGCAACATGTACTACCTCCCTTGTTGCATTACACGACCGGTGAAGCCCACCGGGTTCTTCTCAACTCAGCCGACCCACCACCCGGTGCGCAGGCCGCGATGAAACTGGATTGTCTTTTCCTCGGTATAGTCCTCGACGGCGCGTTTGCCGAGTTCGCGTCCGAGACCGGACTGCTTGTAGCCTCCGAACGGCAGCTCGGGATAACCTTCCATGAATGTGTTCACCCAAACGGTTCCCGAACGCACTCCACGCGCCACCGACATGCAAGTGTCGATGCTGGCGCTCCACACGCCCGCCGACAAACCATAGGGCGTGTTGTTGGCGATGTGCAACGCCTTTTCAATCGATTCAAAAGTCAGCACCGAGAGCACCGGACCGAACACTTCCTCGCGCGCTATGGCCATCTCCTCGGTAACGCCGCGGATGATGGTGGGATCGAGGTATTGGCCGACATTGGAGGCCAATTGCTTGCCTCCGCTGTAAACCTGGCTGCCGTCGCCTTCAGCGGCAGAAACATAGCCCGCCACCTTCTTCAGATGGTCGGACGAGATCATCGCGCCGACCTTGGTTTGGTCATCGAGCGGATCGCCGACCGTGACCCTGGCGGTAAGCGCCTTGACGGTGCTGAGAAAATCGTCGGCGATCGCCTCGTGAACGATCAGCCGGCTCCCGGCATTGCAGCACTCGCCGGCATTGAAGAAGCCGCCGAACACCGCCGCATCGGCGGCCGCTTCGAGGTCGGCGTCCGGGAAGACGATCTGGCCGTTCTTGCCGCCGAGCTCCATCGAGACTTTCTTCAGCGACTGCGCGGCGGACGCCATCGTCATCTTGCCAACGCGGGTGGAGCCGGTGAACGAGACCATCTCGACCAGCGGGTGGCTGACCATCGGCGCACCGACATCGGCGCCAAGCCCGGCCAGGATATTGACGACGCCGGCGGGCAGGCCGGCCTGCATCAGGATATCGCCGAGCACGAAGGTCGAGGCCGAGGTCATTTCGCTAGGCTTGACCACCGCCGTGCAGCCGGCGGCGAGCGCGAAGGGCAGTTTCTGGCTGACGATCAGGAACGGGAAATTCCATGGGGTGATGATCGAGACGACGCCGATCGGCTCGCGCAGGACGACGCCCAGCATGGCATCGCCGAGATTGGCGTAGGATTCACCATGCAGCGTGCGGGCAAGCGAGGCGGCATAGCGCCAAATGTCGACGGCGCCGCCGATCTCGCCGCGCGCCTGGGCGATCGGCTTGCCCGATTCCAGTGCATCGAGCCGGGCGATCTCTTCCAGCCGCGCCTCGATCAAGTCGGCCGCCTTGAGCAGGATCGCGGCACGCTCGGCCGCCTTCATCCGGGGCCATGGACCGGTCTCGAACGCCTTGTGGGCGGCCTGCACAGCGGCTTCCACTTCGGCCACGCCGGCCTGTGCGTAGTGCGAGACGGTGAAGCCGTGGCCGGGACTATTTCGAGCAATCGTGCGGCCGTCGCGGGCATCGACATGCTTGCCGTCGATCAGCAGTCTGTACGCTTTCGGCGCCGCGGACGCCTCGGCCGGCATGGCGATCTTGAGTGGGGCGTTCATCTGTTTTCCTCTAGGATCTCGAAAAGGCCGGCTTCTGCTTGGCCTTGAAGGCGTCGACGCCGGCCTTGAGATCTCCGGTCAGGGCGATGAAGCCGCTGGCCAGCGCTTCGGTGGCGGCGGCACTTTCCTCGCCTTCGGCGACCGCGATCATCAGCTTGGCGGCTTCGGTCGCCAGCGGGCCGCGCTCGGCGATCTTTTCCGCCCACGCCCTTGTTTCGTCGTATGCCTTGCCAGTCGCGACCACCCGGTCGACGATGCCCAGAGCGAGTGCCTCGGGGGCGAGAAAGATCTCGCCGCCGAGCGCCATGCGGCGCACCGTCTGCGCGCCGAAGCGGCGCACGGCGCGCTGCGTGCCCGACCAGCCGGGTACGACACCGATCGAGGTTTCGGGGAAGCCCAGTTTCACCTGTGTTTCCGCCACGCGAAAATCACAAGCCACAGCCAGCTCCAGCCCGCCGCCCAGTGCATGGCC
>NZ_RZOM01000231.1:0-6769 GCF_003999175.1 Mesorhizobium sp. M7A.F.Ca.ET.027.03.2.1
GTCACCGTAATGGCCGAAGGCGGCAGGATAGATTCGCAAAGGGCAGTCAGTCTGGGACTAATTGTCACCGAACTCGTGCTCAACGCCATCAAATATGCTTTCCCCAAGAAGAGAACCGGCGCTCGCATCCAGGTGAGCTACGAGACCGCGGGCAGTGACTGGAAACTGACGGTTTCGGACAATGGCGTCGGCAAGATCGCCAACGACGTACCGGCTACCGGACTTGGAACAGCCATCGTCGAAGCACTGGTGAAACAACTGGAGGCCAGGGTGGAGATTATCAGCGATATTGACGGCACCAGCGTGTCGGTCACCCGGGCGACGTTCACCTCGCGCGTGCCGCGAGCGGCGTAAAAACCGTTACTACGATGCTGCCTTCCGGACATCGCCTGATGTCCAGGGGATCTTCTGCCGCCACGGCCTTGTCCCCGGAGCGCAGGACTGCCAGTCGCATCGCATAAGCCGAAACCTCTCAGTCGGTTGAGGGCGCTTCCGATGGCCAAGATCCGCTTTTTTGGCGTTCAGCCGGTGGGACCAAGCTCTGAAGCTGACGCTGCGCAGGTCTTTGCGTGGATGACTCGGTGCGGTCGGTAAACTCGAAGTGGCGGTTGTGTGCGTCAAGTTCTGCAAAATGGGGCGGCCACGATGCTGGTCATGCGGCTTGGCGTAGAGCGAGCTTCTTGTGCTCGCGCAGGTCGTCAATGTTGATGTAGGGCCTCCATCCAGTTTTCGTTGGTTTCGACAGCCGGCGCCCTGACGAGGCGCAGGCAGCTTTCGGCGTTGGGGAAGATGCGCACGACATAGGTGCGCCGGCGGATTTCCTCATTGAGCCGTTCAAGCATGTTGGTGCTCTTGAGATGCTTGTGATGCTGGCGCGGCAGGCAAAAGAAGGTCAGCGTGCGCTCGATGGTCTCCTCCACCGTCGTCCATCTCGGCCTCGAGCACCTCCTGCATCACCGCACGGATCATTTCGTGAAGTCCGTCCGGGTCTGAAAGCAGAATGTCTTTGACGGCAGCGCTGGCGGTCTTACTTTCAATCTTGGTCATGGTGGCGTTCCTTCGCGGGAATCGGCGACATGAACAATCACCAGATCCCATGGCGACGGATGGATAGCGGCGCGTGCTCTGGCAGAGTGACGCTGCTAACAAACACCCCGCGGAGGAACACCATGCATGTAGTGGCCGACCGATCCGAAACTCTGACTGCTATCCGGACTGGTCTGGGCGCAATCTTCGTATCGCTGGAGCTCAGCCGTTCAACCTGGCTGATCTCGTCGTTGTCGCCAGGTGGCGGCGAGAAGTTGTCGAAACACAGTGTCCCCAGTGGTGATTTATCCGCCTTGTTCCGTCGCTTCGATAGCGTGCGAGAGAAGGCAAGAGCACGCATGGGGCCAGACTTCCCCGTCGTCGCTATCCAGGAAGCCGGGCTCGATGGCTCCTGGATCCATCGGGTTCTGAGCAAGGCGGGGATCGAGAGCTACGTCGTTGATCCCGCTTCTATCGCAGTGTCTCGTCGCAGTCGCCGAGCCAAAACCGATAAGATCGATGGTGAAACGCTCGTCTCTCCTTGCCTTCAAGCGAGGCGAACCGCGCATATGTGCAATGGTCAAAGAGCCAACACCGGAGCAGGAGGATCGCCGGCGTATCTGTCGTGAACGCAAGGTACTGACGACCGAACGGGTATATAAAACGCCGCTCACTCAGAATGGTCTCGTCGCCCGAGCCCAGCGGCCGTAGGCGGGATGTTGGTGCAGCCGTGAAGAGCAGCGACCGAATGTGAGGTTGATCTGCTCGGTTACGAGCAGAGTCCTGCAAGTCGGGTTCAACCTGGATCCCATAATCGATATGACAAGCTAATCCCACTTTGACCGGCGCTCAGCACACCTAATTTCGAGCCGCGCCGACCTACACACCCGCTATCGACATGATCCGAGTGGCGGCCTGAACTAGGCCGGCAAACTCATGTTCGTTGGCACTGTTTTTCGCTTGCATCCCGGTTAGGCGGGGACAGACGCCCTACTGCGACGCCTGCCCGGCTTGTCCGTGTCTCGCTCGCCTGACGTTTCGGGTTCGGTCTCAATGATCTCGCCCGCCACCACGGCGCGGGTCCGCTCCAGCATCGCGGGGATGTCCCGCGCGGGCAGCGGGCGGCTGAGCAGGAAGCCCTGCGCCTCGGTGCAGCCTTCTCTTCGGACCCGTTCCAGCTGCTCCACGGTCTCGACGCCCTCGGCGGTGGTCTGCATCCCGAGGCTGTTGCCGAGGCTCGTGACCGCTCGAATGATGGCGACGGAACTGTCGATATCTCCGGCGTCCGTGATGAAGGATTGATCGATCTTGATCTTGTCGAATGGGAACGAGCGCAGATAGCTCAAGCTCGAATATCCGGTTCCGAAGTCGTCCATCGCGATATGAACGCCGAGCATGTGGATATGTTGCAGCATCGAGAGAGTCGCCTGGCTGTTGGCCAGCAGCACTGTCTCGGTGATCTCAAGCTCAAGCCGGCTGGGGGGCAGTCCCGAGATATCCAATGCCTCGACGATGGTGGAGAGCAAGCGCGCGTTGCGAAATTGCGCCGGGCACAGATTGACGGCGACCTTGATGCTACCGGGCCAGCTTGCCGCGTCGAGACAGGCTTGCTTGATAACCCATTCACCGATCGGGACGATGAGGCCGATGTCCTCGGCCAGCGGGATGAATTCTCCCGGGGATACGATGCCGCGCGTCGGGTGATGCCAGCGCAGCAGCGCCTCGAAGCAGCTGACCTCGCCGCGGTCGAGATTGAGGAGCGGTTGGTAGTAGATTTCGAACTGCTGCCGCACCACCGCTTCGCGCAGGTCGAGTTCGAGAAACCGCCGCGCCTGCATGCGCGCATCCATTTCCGGTTCGAAGAACCTGTAGGTTCCGCGGCCTTCCGCCTTCGCCCGGTAGAGCGCCATGTCGCCGGTCTTGAGAAGTTGGTCGGCGTCAATGCCATCGTCCGGCGCGATCGAGATGCCGATGCTGGCGCTGATCATAACCCCGTGGCCATCGACGACATAAGGTGCGCTCAGCCCATCAATGACCCGTTGGGCAAGAGCTGTCGCCTCGACCGGCTGATCAACCGCGGTTTGAATGATCACGAACTCATCGCCGCCGAGCCTTGCCACGGTGTCGCCTTCACGGGCCACCTGTTTCAGTCTGGCGGCGACCTCCTTCAGCAAGGCGTCGCCAACCGGGTGCCCCAGCGTGTCGTTGACCATCTTGAAATGATCGAGATCGAGGCAGTGGAAAGCAATCTTGCTACCATCACGCCGCATCTCGACCAAAGCCTCCTCGGCGCGTTCGCGGAACAATATGCGATTTGGAAGCTCGGTAAGTCCGTCGTGGCGCGCCATGTATGAAATCTTGGCTTCGCTCCGCCGCAAGTCGGTCACGTCATGGTGAGTGGCAAGCCACCCGCCGCCCGGCAGTGGCTGATGGATGAGGTCGATGGTGCGTCCGTCCCTGAGTTCCACCAGGCTCACCGTCCGCTCTGCGCGATCGATGGTCTCCGTCAGCTGCTGCACATACTTTTCCGGGTCATGGCCGGCATAGAGGCCCGCCGCGATCCGGAACCGCATCAAATCGATCCACGGCGTGCCGGGACGAGTCAGGGGCTCCGGCACATGGTAGAGATCGGCGTAGCTTTGGTTGCACAGAACCAGCCGCCTCTCCGCATCGAACATGCAAAGCCCTACGGGCATATTGGCGGCGGCCGCGGCCAATTGCTGCCGCTCCAGCTCGGCTTCTCGGGCCAAGGCATCGCTGCGCTCCAGGCTGGCCCGGTAGCCGGCAAAGGCCGAGAACAGCACTCCAACCTCGTCCTGCCGATCCCTTTTCAGCGCAATGAGACTCGAACGGCGCTCGCCCTGCGCCAAGCAACGCATCGCCTCGGTCACGGCGAGGATCGGCTTGCTGACATTGTGGCGTATCCAGGCGACAAGCCCACCAAGACACCCGGCGGCAAAAAGAACTGCCAGCCAAGTCAATCTTTGCGCAACGGTGTAGGTCCTGTCCGCCATCACCGCCGCGGCCGTGCTGCGCTCGTTGGTGAGGGCCAGCAGGTCGTCCAATCGCTGCGTGGCGGCGGCAACGGTCGGGAGCGATACCGTCTCGAACTCCTTGACAGCCATTGTTCGCCCTCCTGTTTCGAGGAGCGGGAAAATCGATGTCAGGGAATCTTCGTAGGCCGTCCATAGGTTGACGAACTGGTCGAACAGCTGCTGCTCGGCCAGCGATCCGGCACTCCGGCGATAGGCGCGCCGACCTTGCAGTATTTCGTCGCTTTCCCTCGCCATCTCCTTCTCAATGCCGGCTATCTGCGCAGCCTCGGCAGTGCGCACGCGCAACGTCGCATAGAGCTGGTGTTCCGCGAGGTTGCGCTTCATCTCGCCGACGATCTGGACCTGGGGCAACCAAACGCTGGTGATCTCGCTCGTGACCTTGTTGAGTGATCGCAGTTGCGCGACCCCAAATACTCCCACGGCCACGACGCACAGCAGCGCCAGCCCAAAGCCCAACGAGAGCTTGGTCCCGACGCTAATGTCCTTTAGCCCTCTCATCTAGAAAACTGCAAACGCAAGACCAGTCCTCGTCAAATAGCATCGAGCTTTAGCGAATAGTAAAAGTATTCCTAGTGTCGCGTCTAAGGTATTAATGCTGGCTTAAGACTGCGTAATCCCCTAGAGGATCGACCAAACCACGTTGTAAAAGGCCGGCGGATGAAGCTCACCGATTTCCATATGATCCGATGACGGGCCTACAATGAGATCGAGGTGCTCGCACCTAGTCTTGGAAGCCGCTTGCAGCTTCTTTCACCGCACCGTGGGATCGGCCTTCGATCCCCTTCGAATGTAGCGAGGCCAGCCCATATTATGCACGACGATGGGGCTTTGAGGCTGGCAGTCGAATCTATGATCGGCAGTGTTCATCAGCCGAGGAAGGAGCGCCGCGGCGCGCGCCGAGGCGGTGCGCGAACTCGAGCGTGATCGCCGAGATCGAGGCGAAGGAGCCGCTCGAAGCGCTCGACACCTTCATGGCGCAGAACGCATCGATGATCCAGGCCCAGCATGCAGCCTCCAGCTTCGATGTCCATCGGGTCCTTCAGGCCATGGACCACGAGCCGAGACCGCCGCAAGGCGATGCCGGACTGATGCGGCTGCCGGTGGTCGACATGCAAGGCCGGCCGCTGGCCAGCGAAGCCGAGTTGCGCTATTCCATTTTCCACCGCTTGACCTCGGGCGCGGTGAAGGTGGTGGCGGTGCAGCTAAAGGGAACTCCGACTGGAGCCATGCTGACACGCACGTTCACCGTGGAGGGCGTGCCCTACCGCATGGACCTGTTCGGCGGCAGCAAACTGAAGCCGCCGCAAAAGAGCCTGAACCAGCTTGCCTCTCACCTGCCTTTCACGGCCGCAGAGGCCCCAAGCGGCAAGCTTTTGGCGATCCCCTATGCCGAGACGGCTCCGGGTACGGCCTTTGAGCAGCTGTCGCGGGCCTGGGCGCCGTTCAAGGAAGCCTATTACTATACCCAGCGCCGCGGATTTGCCGCGCCGCCGGGCATCCCCGACATTGGCCCCCATGATTATGCGCTGGAAGGGTGCTTCAAGCTGTCCCTTCTGCCCGACCATCCCGCAGGCGCAGTGCATCCCTTCCGGTTCGAGGGGCGAGACGGCGAGATCGCCTTGCGGCCGCATGACGGCTGCGGCTTCATTAGGGCCTCACTGGCCGAGCGCATGCCGTCCATTGCCCGGGCTCGCCACGACGCTCCCGAGCGGATGCCTGCCTATGCCGATAAAAGGCAATCGGCGGTACCGCCCTCGGCGCTGCAACATTATCCGCGTAGCGTCGAGGTAGCACAGGAGACCCGCGAGAAGGCTCAGGCTTGGCTCGAAACCCATCAAAGCCTCACCGCCGAGGAGCTGTTCCGGACGGTCACGGGCGGGCATATCGAGGGTTCGAGCGCTATCGCCGTGCCGTCCAGCGACGAATGCCTGCATGTGCCGACGGGCAAGAGCAAGACCTTGACCCGTGACGCTGGCGTGCTTGTCGGACGCTCCCCCTATGACAAGCCCAACCTGCGCCCGTTCGCCGCCGACCGGGTCAGGTCGGCGCGCGATGGCGACCGGACCGCGGCGTTCCTGGATCGGTGCGTGGCCTTCCAATATAGCTTCAACTTCGCGCACAGGTCGGGGGCTGGGCTTGCCGCCGACGATCCGACCTTCTTTGCCAAAGGCATCTTGATCGTTGTGCCCGACGAAATGTGGCCGGCGGACTTCGCCGAGCGCGGGGTCGTGATGTCTGCCGAGGACGTAAAGTGCCATTCGTACTGGCTGGAGGAAAAGGACCGGGTCAAGGCCGACACCGCGCTCGAGTGCGTCGGCATCCTGCAGGCGACGGAGGTGTTCGCGCCCGGCTCTTTGGTTGCGGTTCCAAGCGTCGAACAAAAAATGCTCGACGGCGATTTTGATGGCGACACCGTCGTCATCATTGGCGACCAGCCTCGCCTTTACGAGCATGTGCGCCAGTTCGACGCGCAGCTGCAGGCGCGCGGCATCGCCTCGATGAAGCCGCCGAAGTCGCACACGCCGGCCATTGAGAAAAGCGGCTACCAGTTCACCCGGTCCAAGCAGATCCTGTCGGCCACCGGGCTGGTGCTGGAGACCTACAGCTGCCTGCAGCGCAACGTGCTGGCGCAGCCGCTGGAGGCGCAACGCTGGTTTGCCGAGCGTGCCATCTTCGGCACCTACGAG
>NZ_RZOM01000232.1:0-6752 GCF_003999175.1 Mesorhizobium sp. M7A.F.Ca.ET.027.03.2.1
CGATGTGTTGTCGCCATCCGGTGTCTTCGGCTCCGCGGCCTTGGCCGCATCGGCGGCCTTGCGGCTCTTGTCGGCCTGCGCTTCGAGCGATGCGATCAACTCCTTCAGGTTGCCGGCCTTGGCCGCCAGCGCTTCGGATCGCTGCTTTTCGGCGGCCATTTGCGTCTGCGTGTCGGCTTCGAGCTTCTGCTTGGCCTCCAGCAGCATGCCGAGCCGCTTCTTTTCCGCCGTCTGGTCGCCGACCGCCGCCGTCAGCCGCGCCCGTTCGGCCTCGATCGACGCCGTGAGCCTGGTCTGTTCCTTGAGATCGGCAAGCAGGCTATCGGTCTGCTGGCGCAGTTCCGGCACCACCGCGCCGAGCAGGATGGCGCTGCGCACCGACGACAGCGCGTCCTCGGGCTTGACCAGGATCGCCGGCGGCGGGTTGAGGCCCATGCGCTGCAACGCGCCCAGCACTTCGGCCAGAACGTCGCGCCGCGCCATCAGCGAGGCGCGGATCTTCTGTTCCTGGCCCTTCAGTCCTTCCAGCCGGGCGCCGATGTCCTCGATGTCCTGGCCGAGCTTCTGCTCGGTCATCGCCGACTGGATCAATGCGGCGGTGATCGAGGCGTGATCCTTCTTGATCGTCGCGATATCGGCGGAGAGTTTGGCCAATCGTTCCGACGACAGCGTGATCTCCTTCGAGACCCGTTCGTATTCGGCCCGGCTCTGATCCGGATCGGGAGCCATGTCGAGCGTGTTTTCCGCCCGCCCCGCATGCAGCGACAGCACAAGCACCGCCACCGCGATGCCGCAGCGCGCGCGCCATGAGCCCGTTCTTGATTTTCTGTCTTCAGACATTGAAGCCCGACTCTATGCGTGGCTTCGTTAACGAACAATCAACCATGTTCGAAACCGCCCACTCGATGCAATCTTGCCTCGGCATTGGGGCGGAAATCCGGGTGTACTGCACCAATTCACCGGTTCACGAGCGATGATAGGGATGTCCCGAAAGGATGGTGGCCGCCCGATAAAGCTGCTCTCCCAGCATCACGCGCACCAGCTGATGCGGCCATGTCAACAATCCGAACGACATCACCAGTTCGGCCTGGTCGCGCAGCGACTGATCGTGACCGTCGGCGCCGCCGATGGCGATGACCAGCGCCTTGCGGCCACCGTCACGCAACAGGCCGAGGCGCCCGGCGAAATCTTCCGAGGAAAAGCTTTTGCCGCGTTCGTCCAGCAGGATCAAAGCGGTGCCGGGCTGCAACTGCGTCTGCAGTTTCTGGCCTTCCTCACGCCGGCGCTCGTTGGCGGTCTGGCTGCGCCCCTCGGCAATCTCGGCAATGCCGCCAAATTCAAGCCCCACGGCCGGGCCGCTCTTGGCGAAGCGCTCGAAATAGCGGTCGGCAAGCAGCTTTTCGGGGCCGGCTTTCATCCGGCCCACGGCATGAACTGATATCTTCATCCTCGCCTTGTAAGCCGCGCGAACGACTTAGTGGAGCGTTTCTTCCTCGAGGTCCGGCGCCTGCCACATCTTTTCGAGATTGTAGAATTCGCGGACTTCGGGGCGGAAGACATGGACGATGATGTCACCAGAATCGATCAGGACCCAGTCGGCGCCGGACAGCCCCTCAACGCGCGCGGTGCCGAGACCGGCATCCTTGATCGCTTTGAGAAGATGATCGGCGACAGCCGCGACATGACGGTGCGATCGGCCCGAAGCGACGACCATGTAGTCGCCGAGGCTCGATTTCCCCTGGATGTCGATGGAGACAATGTTTTCGGCCTTGGAGTCTTCCAGACTGGCAAGGACTGTCTTGATGGCGCGGGACACGGCGTCGTCTACGCTGATCCTGGCCGGCGAAGGCATGATATCGGCCTTCTTCCGCAGTGCTGTTCTCAGTGTATTTCCTTTCGCAGCAAGAACAACCAAATCACCCCTTGAAGCAGGTGACACCACTTAGATAGGCAGAGTTCCCTGACAGTTTCAAGACGGACCCTGCCTCGCACGAACGTATTGTCGCTCTTGTGGTTCCGCTGCACGCCGGAAAAGATCGGAACCCTCACCGCCCGCATGGGTTATCGGCTCACCGACCAACCGGATTCCCCCCATGCCGATCGACCCGCAAAACGCCTTTCTCAGCGTCCAGGCTGGCCTCGCCCAACTGAGCACGCTGATTGTTTCGTACTCCTTCTCGGCCATCGGTGCCGTCATCCTCTTGATTGTCGGCTACATCGTCGCCGGTCTTGCCGAACGTTCGATCTTCGCCGGTCTCGGCCATATCCATGGTTTCGATGCGACGTTGCGGCATTTCTTCTCCAAGATCGTCCGCTACGCCATCCTGATCCTCGTCACCATCATGGTGCTCGGCCAGTTCGGCGTGCAGACGGCCTCGATCATTGCCGCGATCGGTGCCATTGGCCTCGCCATCGGTCTGGCGTTGCAGGGCACGCTGCAGAACATCGCCGCCGGCATCATGCTTCTGGCGCTGCGGCCGTTCCGCATCGGCGAATCCGTCGAGGTTGGTTCGATCGCCGGCACGATCGAGGAAATCGGTCTGTTCGCGACCAAGCTCAGGACTGCCGACGGCGTCTACATCCTGGCGCCCAACTCGACGTTGTGGAACCAGCCGGTGCGCAACTTCTCGCGCAACGGCGTACGCCGCAGCGACATCACACTCTCCATCGGCTCCTGGAACGACATCGACAGGGCGCAGAAAACCTTGCTTGCCACTGCCGCGGCCGAACGGCGAGTGAAACGTGAGCCGGCGCCGATCGCTTTCGTCTCGACATTGGGTGACAGCACTGTTTCGATTGCCTTGCGCTATTGGACATCGTCGGCGGACTTCTTCGCCACCCAGACTGATCTCACCAAGCGCGCCAAACAGGAATTCGATAGCGAAGGCATATCGATCCCGCTGCCGCCGCCGGAAGCGCCCCAACCCGAAGCCCGCCGGCAATAGTCGGTTTGCTCAGGCCGGCCCTCATCGTCCGGTGCGAAGGCAAGTTCGACCGGCAAAGGCGCCTGCGCCGTCATCGGTGCGAAACTGCCGGTTTCACCGACCGGGACCGCACGCGTCGTGAACACGCGCAGAAGCACGAACAGGCAGAAGGCAGCGGCGATGAGAACAGCCACATAGATGAAAGCCTGCGTTCCGAAGACGGCCGACAGCGCCGTCACGATGCCGGGCACGACGAAACCCGACAGCGACCAGGCAAACAAAAGCGAACTGGACAGCGCCACCATGTCGTCCTTGCCGGCGCGGTCGGCGGCATGTGCGCTGGCCAGCGAATAGATCGATTCCGAGGCGCCGTCCCACACGATATAGATCACAACCAACGCGGCCAACGCGCCGCCATCGTACCCGAGCGCAAACAGGCCGGCGACCATGGCAAGCGCGGATGCGGCGATCAGCACATAGCGGCGGTCGGTTCGGTCGGAAATCCAGCCAAGCGGGATCTGCAGGATCAGAGTGCCGAGAGGCATCGCCGAAAGCAGCAGCGCCACATCGGCCTGGCTGTAGCCCTTGGCCGTGGCGTGGATCGGCGCGAAGCCCGCAATCGACATTGACAGGCCGCCGACCGCAAGCATGCCGGCGACGCCGACCGGTGAAACCCGCCAGGCACGGCGCAGCGCCACCGAGGCCGCCTGCGGTGCCGGCGGCTGGGCAAGTCGGGTCATCCCGACGGGAAGGATCGATAGCGCCGTGAAGGCGATGCCGATCAGCGGCGCATCCGCTGTCCTGATATCCACCAGCGCCAGCGTCGCGTAGCCGACGCCGAGCCCGGCGACATAGGCAACGTAGAAGAAAGCCATCACCCGGCCGCGGATGGCGTTGGCAACGGCATCGTTGAGCCAGCTCTGCGCGACGATGAACAGGCCGCAGATGGCAAAGCCGTAGAGCGCGCGGGCGGCAATCCACAGCAGCGGATGGACCCCGGCGCCGACAGCGGCGTTGGCCAGTGCGATCAGCGCCGATAGCACCATGAAGGCACGGGCATGGCCGACCCTTCGCACCAGCGGTCCGGTCAGGATACAGCCCGCCAGCCCACCGGCCGAAAGTCCGGTGATGATCAGCCCGGCCCAGGTCGGATCGAAACCCTCGGCCCCGAGCCTAACCGGGATATAGGCAAACATCAGCCCGTTGCCGACGGCAATCAGCGCCATCGACACGATGACGCTGGCAATCGCGATCAGCGGTGTGGGCTCGGCGCCCTGCTCGGCTTCACTGCGGGTTTTCCTGGGAATCGACATGCCTGCTCAGGATTGCCCATGAAACGGGCAAAGGGAGCGATAAAAGCGACATAACCGGGCGGTCGGCCTCACCCCTTCGCCAGCTTGCGGATCGCGCTCGACGACAGCGACGAGCGCGGGCCGTGGATGAAGGTCCAGGCCGGCGCCTTCATGCGGGCGAGCCTTGGCGCATCGCCCTCGTCGACGCGGGCATAGTCGAAGGTCTTGGCGACGACCGAGGACAGGAACGACAGCGTCGCGCCCGGGCGGTCGATGACGGCGATCGGGAAGGTCATGACGATCTCGCGCCAGCGCTGCCAGCGATGGAAATCGCGCAAACTATCCGCACCCATGATCCAGACGAACTCGACCCCGGGATTGCGCGCCTTAACCAGCGCCAGGGTGTCGGCGGTGTAGCGGACGTGATGGGCGGCTTCGAAAGCGGTGACCTTGATCTTCGGGTTCTTGGCGATCTGCTCCGACAGCTGCAGTCGTTCGCCCAGCGGCGCCAACTCCCTGGTGTTCTTCAGCGGATTGCCCGGCGTCACCATCCACCACAGCTGGTCGAGCGCCAGGCGTCTGAGCGCGATCTCGGCGACCAGCGCATGGCCGGCATGCGGTGGATTGAACGAGCCGCCGAACAAGCCGACGGCGAGGCCTTTCTCGGCATGCGGCATCTTCAGGTAACGGGAGGGTACCGCCGGTTCGGAAGATGCCAGCATTGCCTCAGGCTCTGACGACGAAAAGATTCAAGGCCTCACCTGTCCCGACCCGCGCACGCGGTATTTGAACGAGGTCAGTTGCTCGACGCCGACCGGTCCGCGCGCATGCATCTTGCCGGTGGCTATGCCGATCTCGGCGCCCATGCCGAACTCACCGCCATCGGCGAACTGCGTCGATGCGTTGTGCAGCAGGATCGCCGAATCGATCTCGTTGAAGAATCTTTCGACGGCTTGCGCGTCCTCGGCGACGATCGCCTCGGTGTGATGCGAGGAAAACGTCTCGATATGCTCGATGGCACCGGCAACGCCGTCGACCAGCTTCACCGCGATGATCGCGTCGAGATATTCGGTCACCCAGTCGGCATCGATCGCCGGCTTGGCATCGAAAAACACTTTCAGCACGTCGGCATCGGCATGGATTTCGCAACCCGCCGCGCGCAGTGCGTCGAGGATCGGCACCAGATGGGTGGAGGCGACCGCCTGGTCGACCAGCAGCGTCTCGGCGGCACCGCAGACGCCGGTGCGCCGCATCTTGGCGTTGACGGCTATCCGCACCGCCATGTCGAGATCGGCCGAGCGGTCGATGTAGAGATGGCAGATGCCTTCGAGATGCGCGAAAACCGGCACCCGTGCCTCAGCCTGCACGCGCCCGACGAGGCTTTTGCCGCCGCGCGGGATGATGACATCCAGCGTGCCGCCGAGGCCCTTCAACATCTCGCCAACGGCGGCGCGATCGGTGGTCGGCACCAGCTGGATGGCGTCTTCCGGCAGGCCGGCTTCCTTCAGCCCTTCGACCAGGCAGGCATGGATGGCGGCCGACGAATTGAGCGAATCCGAGCCGCCACGCAGGATCACCGGATTGCCTGCCTTGAGGCACAGCGCGCCGGCATCCGCGGTGACGTTCGGACGGCTCTCATAGATGACGCCGACGACGCCGAGCGGCGTGCGCACACGCTCGATATGCAGGTCGTTCGGCCTGTCCCATTGCGCCATCACATCGCCGACCGGATCGCGCAGCGCGGCGATTTCCCTGATGCCGTCGGCCATGGCGCGAATGCGCGCCGGATCGAGCTTCAGCCGATCCATGAAGGAGGCGGAAAGCCCGGATTCCTGGCCGTTCGAGACATCGATGGCGTTGGCGTCGAGAATGTCCTGCTCCCGAGCGACGATCGCCTCTGCCATGGCGAGGAGTGCGGCGTTCTTGGCGGCGGTCGTGGCAATGGCCAGCGGTCGGGCGGCAGCGCGGGCACGACGGCCGATATCGGCCATCGTTGCTACGGTGTCATCCCCGGATTTTTCATGCAGTTTCAGCATGGCTCATCCTCCGCTGGTTACCTGGTCACTGGCCAGTACTTGGTCGCCGGCCCGTACTTGGTCACCCGAATGGCTCACCACAAGGTCGTCGCGGTGGATCATCGCCGAACGCGCCTCGTAGCCGAGCACGGTTTCGATCTCGGTCGTCTTCAGGCCCGCGATCCTTACGGCATCGGCTGCATCGTAGGCAACCAGCCCGCGCGCGATCTCGCGGCCCTCGGGCGACAGGATCGCCACCGTGTCGCCGCGCGAGAAATTGCCGCTGACCAGCTTGACGCCGGCCGGCAGCAACGACTTGCCCGACAGCAGCGCACCGATGGCGCCGGCATCGACCGTAAGCCGGCCGGCCGGTTCGAGCTGGCCGGCGATCCAGGTCTTGTAGCCCTTGACCGGGTTGCTGCTCGGCCGAAAGAAAGTAGCGCGCTCGCCGCGTTCGATCGCCATCAGCGGCGACAACCGCGTGCCCGACGTGATGATCATCGCGGTGCCGGCGGCGGTGG
>NZ_RZOM01000233.1:0-6713 GCF_003999175.1 Mesorhizobium sp. M7A.F.Ca.ET.027.03.2.1
CTGCCGATACCGTTTCGCGAGCCATCGCCGAGACAGGCATTACCGACCTGTCGGCGGTCTTCCTCGACCGCACGACGCCGAGTTACACGGCGCTGATCGACAGCGAGGGCGAGCTGATCGTCGGCTTCGCCGACATGGCGCTCTATGAGTTGGCCTTTCCCAAACAGATTCGCCGCTCCAGGGTGCGCGAAGCAATCGCGGCCGCCGATGCCGTGTTCTGCGACGCCAACCTGCCGACGGCGGCGCTGGAACGGCTGGTCGCGCTCGCCGCAGGCAAGCCGGTTTTCGCCATTGCCATCTCGCCGGCCAAGGTGGTGCGGCTGATACCGGTGCTGAAGAAGCTCTCGCTGGTCTTCATGAACCGGCGCGAGGCCATGGTGCTGGCCGGCGTCGCCGCGAATGCCAGGGAGCGCGAGGTCGTCGACGGGTTGCGATGCAGCGGCCTCGTCAGTGGCGTCGTGACGGCGGGCGAGGCGCCCGTGCTGGGGTTCGATGAAACAGGCGCCTTTTCGATCATGCCGCCCAATCCCCGAAAGGTCACTGACGTCACCGGGGCCGGTGATGCGCTGGCGGGCGCAACGGTCGCTGCCTTGCTGCGCGGACTGCCGCTGCGGGTGGCCCTGCGCGAAGGCATCGCCGCGGCGACGCTTGCCATCGAAAGCGCCAACGCCGTTCCCGAGTTCACCGCCTCAAGCTTCGCGGAAGCGCTGGCTCTTGTGCCGGATGCCAGGGAAGTGGCATGAGACCGGCGAATTCATAGTGCCGCGATGTTGCCTGGTGTCCCCACGGACGCGCCGCATTCCGGATTGGAGACCCTGATGACCCCTGAGACCGCCCGCCCCCTCATCGACATCCACGCGCCGGTGGCGCAGGCTCTGGCTGCCGGCCGGCCGGTGGTGGCGCTGGAAAGCACCATCATCACCCATGGCATGCCCTACCCCGACAATGGCGCCATGGCGGCCGACGTCGAAAAGATCATCACCGATGGCGGCGCCGTGCCGGCGACGATCGCCGTGGTTGGCGGCCGCATCAAGATCGGGCTTTCGGACGGCGAGCGCGAATCGCTGGCGATGACGGGCGACGCCATGAAGCTGTCGCGCGCCGATCTCGGTTTTGCCGTGGCGCAAGGGCGTACCGGTGGCACCACGGTCGCCGCCACGATGATCGCGGCGCATATGGTCGGCATAAAAGTGTTCGCCACCGGCGGCATCGGCGGCGTGCACAAGGGCGCCGAAAAGAGTTTTGACATTTCCGCCGATCTCGACGAGCTGGCGCGCACGCCGGTCATCGTCGTCTCGGCCGGCGCCAAGGCCATTCTCGACATCGAAAAGACGCTGGAAGTGCTGGAGACGCGCGGCGTGCCGGTGGTCGGCCTTGGCTGCGAGACGATGCCGGCCTTCTGGTCCAGGCATTCGCCGTTCCGCGCGCCGCTGACCTTGCACGAGCCGGAAGAGATTGCGCATTTCTACCAGACGAGGGCAGCGCTGGGGCTCGCCGGTGGCATGCTGATTGCCAATCCGGTGCCGGAAAACCACGAAATCCCGGCTGAGGAGATGGCCGGCTATATCGAGGCCGCGCAGAAGGCCGCCGAGGCGCTCAACGTGACCGGCAAGGCGGTGACGCCGTTCCTGCTGGGAAAGATTCTCGAACTGACTGGCGGTAGGAGCCTGAAGACGAACATCGCGCTGGTCGAGAATAATGCGCGGCTGGCGGCGAGGATTGCCAAGGCGCTTTAGGGTCGCGCAGCGAAGGTTCCCCCTCACCCGGATTCCCAAGACCGAATTGCAAAGAACAATTCGGGGCAATCCGACCTCTCCCCGAGGGGAGAGGAGCTTGCAGCGCCGACGTCGACCTCTTCTCCCCTCGGGGAGAAGGTGGCCGCGAAGCGGACGGATGAGGGGGTGGCCTCGCGCTTGCGGGAATCTACTTCCCCGCCCGACGCCCCGCCTCATACGCCCGCCGTGCCCAGATCGTCATCTCGTCGGGATCATCGAAAGCGCTGTCTGGAACGCTCCAGTAGGGCATGGCGACCAGCTTGCCGTGGCGCGAGCCGGTATAGGTCCATTGCGTGCAGCCGGCGGCCTCGAACTCGGGCACGCTTTGCTCGTCGGCCTTCAACAGCAATTCGCCACGCAGCACGATGGCGACGATGACACCGTCGAAATAGATGCCCTTGCCGCCGAACAGTTTTCGGATGCTGACAGGGCCGAGGCCCTCGAACAGTTCGGCGATGCGTTCATTGTCCATGCCGCGATCATGTCACCGGCGTTTGGCCTTGTCATCGCGCAACCAAAATCATGCTGACAGGTTGTGTGAGGTCGATCGGAGTTTCCCGCTATGCCCGTTCTGCTCAAAGGCTCCTGCCGCTGCAATGCCGTCCGTTTCGAGGTGGAGAGCCACACGCCGGCGCCATTCATGCTGTGCTACTGCTCGATCTGCCGCAAGCAGCAGGGCGGCGGGGGGTTTGCCATCAATCTCGGTGCCGACAACGAAACACTGAACATCAGGGGCAAGCGCAGCCTCGGCGTCTTTCGGGCGGAGATCGAGGACGACGAGCATCCGCATTGCGAAATCTCAACCGGCGAGCGCAATTTCTGCAAGAAATGCGGCTCAGCCCTTTGGCTCTACGACCCGACATGGCCAGAGTTGGTGCATCCCTTCGCTTCGGCGATCGACAGCGATTTACCCATTCCGCCAAGCAAGGTGCACCTCATGCTGAAATACAAGGCGAACTGGGTGGAGCCGGTGGTTGGCAAGCATGACAAGGTCTTCGACATCTATCCCGAGGAATCGATCGCCGACTGGCACAAGCGGACGGGCATGTGGGTGGAGTGAATTTCTTCGCGCCGTTTCGGAGAGGTGAGGAATGATCCGCGCAGCGGACGGAAAGCCAATTGCTTGGCCTCGAACGACGAACGCCGGCAGATGAGGGGCGGCGCTAACTTTGGAGAGGCCGGCGCTGCCTATCATCCGTCACTTCGTGACACCTTCTCCCCGTAAACGGGGCGAAGGAAAAACTCAGGAAGCGCGTGCCTCTGCCAGCGCCTTCAGGTCGGCCGGCTTCAGTTCGACGGATTCGCCGCAACCGCAGGCCGAGCTCTGGTTCGGATTGTGGAAGGTGAAACCGGTGCGCAGCGTCGTCTGCTCGAAATCCATCTCGGTGCCGAACAGGAAAAGTGCTGCTTCCGGTGCGACATAGACATGGGCGCCATCGCGCTCGATATGGTCGTCCTTGGTGTTGGGCTCGGTCACCAAATCGACCGTGTATTCCATGCCGGCGCAGCCGCCCTTCTTGATGCCGAGGCGGATGCCATGCGCATTCTCGCGGGTGGCGACAATCTCCCGCACCCGGTCGGCGGCCTTTTCGGTCATCGTGATGACGGCAAAGCGTCCCATTCTTTTTCCTTCCATTCCATGCAGGTTCAAGGCCTGCCGAATGATTCCTCACCTAAAATGGTGAAGTTTTATCCTTGGTGCAAGTGTGCCAGCCTCTGTCGGGCTAGTACCAACCCACCGCCACCTGCGCCTCTTCCGACATGCGATCGGCCGACCATGGCGGGTCGAAAGTCATGTTGACCTCGACGCCGGACACGCCTTCGACGGCGCCGACGGCATTCTCCACCCAGCCGGGCATTTCGCCGGCGACAGGGCAGCCCGGAGCGGTCAGCGTCATGTCGATCTTGACCGAGCGGTCGTCCTCGATGTCGATCTTGTAAATCAGGCCGAGCTCGTAGATATCGGCCGGGATTTCCGGATCGTAGACCGTCTTCAGCGCCGAAACGATGTCGTCGGTCAGCCGCGCCAGTTCGTCGGCTGGAATGGCCGATCCCGAAACCAGCGCATTGGGCGCGGTTTCCGCAGTGGTCTCGGCAGAGATGCTTGCATCATCCATGGTCGTCACCCAAAAAAATCGTCATCCGAAGAATTTGCGCGCTTTTTCAAGCGCCTCGGCCAAAGCGTCGACTTCGGCCCTGGTATTATACATGCCGAACGATGCCCTGCATGTGGAGGTTACGCCGAACCGTTTCAACAGCGGCTGGGCGCAATGGGTGCCGGCGCGGACAGCAACGCCCTGCCTGTCTATCACCATCGACACGTCATGCGCATGAATGCCTTGCAGTTCGAACGAGATGATGGCGCCCTTGCCGGGCGCATCGCCGAAAATGCGCAGCGAATTGATGGAGCGCAGCCGCTCATGCGCGTAGTTCTTGAGGTCTTCCTCATGGGCTGCAATGCGCTCGCGACCGACCGATTCCATGTAGTCGAGGGCAGCACCCAGCCCGATCGCCTGGACGATCGGCGGCGTGCCGGCCTCGAAGCGGTGCGGCGGCTCGTTGTAGGTGACGATGTCTTCCGTCACCTCCTCGATCATCTCGCCGCCGCCCATGAAGGGCCGCATGCCAGCGAGAATGTCCTTCTTGCCGTAGAGCACGCCGATGCCCGACGGGCCATAAACCTTGTGCCCGGTGAAGACGAAAAAGTCGCAGTCGAGATCCTGCACATCGATCGGCATGTGGACAGCGCTCTGGCTGCCGTCGACCAGCACGGGAATTCCACGCGAATGCGCGATGCGCACGATCTCCTTGATCGGCGTCACAGTGCCAAGCGCGTTCGACATGTGGGTAATGGCAACGAGCTTTGTCTTGCTGGTCAGCCGCTTTTCAAATTCCTCGATGTGGAAGACGCCGAGATCGTCGACCGGCACCCAGACCAGCTTGGCGCCCTGCCGCTCGCGGATGAAATGCCAGGGAACGATGTTGGAGTGGTGCTCCATGATCGACAGCACGATCTCGTCGCCCTCGCCGATGTTGGGCATGCCATAGCCGTAGGCGACCGTGTTGATGGCCGAGGTCGTGTTCGAGGTGAAGACGATATTGTCGGTGCTCGGCGCGTTTAGGAAGCGGCGCACCGTCTCTCGGGCCTTTTCGTAGGCGTCGGTCGCGGCGTTCGACAGAAAATGCAGGCCGCGATGGACGTTGGCGTATTCCTGGGAATAGGCATGCTGGATTGTGTCCAGCACCACCTGCGGCTTCTGTGCCGAGGCGCCATTGTCGAGATAGACCAGCGGCTTGCCGTAGACTTCCCGCGACAGGATCGGGAAATCGCGGCGAATCGCTTCGACGTCGTAGAAATCTCCGATCTTGCCCGGTGCGTTCATCAGATCACCCGTGTGCCGCGAACCAGCCGTCGAGCCGTGCTTCCAGCGCCTCGACGATCGCCTCGTCGTCCAGTTCCTCGATCACCTCCGCGACGAAGGCCTTCACCAGCAACCCCCGCGCGCTTTTCTCGTCGACGCCACGCGCCATCAGGTAGAACAGATGGTTGTGGTCGATTTCGGTGACCGTCGCGCCGTGGCCGCAAATCACGTCGTCGGCGAAGATTTCAAGCTCGGGCTTGGTCGAGAACTCGCCGTCGTCCGACAGCAACAGCGTGTTGCAGGCCATCTTGGCGTTGGTCTTCTGCGCATATTGATGGACGTTGATGCGGCCCTGGAACACACCGCGCGCCTTGCCCGTCACCACGTTGCGGATGATCTCCGTCGAGGTCGTGTGCGGCACGGCATGGTCGAGAACCATGGTCACGTCGGTGTGGGTGTCGCCGGCCAGGAGGTTGATGCCGCGAAGCTTGAAATCGGCGCCTTCGCCAGTCGTCCTGACCATGATCTCCTGGCGCACGAGCTTGCCGCCGGCGTTCATGACGAACAGTGTCAGTTTCGCATTCTTGCCGATATGGGCCTTGAACTGCGCCAGATGCGTCGCCGTTTCCGGCTGCTCCTGGACGATCAGCCACGTCACCTCGGCGCCCTCGTCGAGCACGATCTGGCTGACCGAGCTGCCCAAGGCAGCGCCATCACCCGTCTGCCGTTCGACAATAACGGCCTTGGCGCCGGCGCCGACGCGAACGGCCAGGCGCACATGGGTCTGGCCGCCGGCCTGCAGGTTCTGCAGCTCGACCGGCTTTTCAAGTTCCACACCATCGGCGATGTCGACAAAATACCCGTCGGCGACAAAAGCCGTGTTCAGCGCGCCAATGGCATCGTCGCTGCCATAGGGGTCGAGCCCAGGTGCTGCGCTGCCGTCGACCAGCTTTTCCGACAGGCGCTGGAAAGAGACGCCTTCAAGAACCGGCACTTTGGCGTCGGACTTGCCATTCAGGATCGACACCACGGTGGAACTGTCGACGATCGGGGCGATGGCTTTGGCCATGGCGGCCGGGTCGAAGTCCGGCACGGTATTCAGCAACCGGCGCAGGTCGGTGTAGTGCCAGGATTCGACACGCCGCGTCGGCAGGCCGTGCTTGATCGTCTCGATGGCGTCGTCGCGCTTCAGCATCACCGCGCCGTCGCCCGGCAGCAGCGACAACCGGTCGCCGAAGGCGTCGATCAACGCTGTTTCGGCCGGTGTCCGCTGCGGTTGTGCGTGCATATTCATCAAACTGCCCTCTGGCATCTCACGCGGCTTCGCCGATCACGCCGGCATAGCCATTGGCTTCCAGGTCAAGCGCCAGCGACTTGTCGCCGGACTTGATGACCTGGCCCTTGTAGAGAACGTGCACGCTATCGGGCACGATGTGCTCAAGCAGGCGCTGGTAGTGGGTGATGACCAGGAACGCCCGGTCCGGCGCGCGCAGCGCGTTGACGCCGTCGGACACGATCTTCAGCGCATCGATATCGAGGCCGGAATCGGTCTCGTCGAGCACGCACAGTTTCGGCT
>NZ_RZOM01000234.1:0-6709 GCF_003999175.1 Mesorhizobium sp. M7A.F.Ca.ET.027.03.2.1
CGTCATGGCGCATCCTGTATAGGCCTCCCAATTCCCTGGGGCCGCTCATGTCGTTCATTCCAGACACCGCCACGCTGATCCAGTTCGCCATTGCCACGGTCATCCTGGCGATCACGCCGGGTCCGGACATGACGCTGTTCGTCTCGCGCACGCTCAACCAGGGCCGTGCCACCGGCTTTGCCTCGATGGCCGGCGCGCTGTGCGGCACGCTGATCCACACCACGCTGGTGGTTGTCGGTGTCTCGGCGCTGATCGTCGCCTCGCCGATGGCTTTCTTCGTGCTGAAGATCTTTGGCGCGGGCTATCTTGTCTTCCTGGCCTGGCAGGCAGTCACCAGGGGCTCGGCCTTTTCGCCGGAGAAGAAGACAGGCCCCGAGATTTCGCTGTTGCGCAGCTGGGCGGCGGGCCTCGGCGTCAATCTGCTCAACCCCAAGATCATCCTGTTCTTCATGACCTTCCTGCCGCAGTTCGTCTCCGCGCACGACCCGAACGCACCGGGAAAGCTGTTTTTCCTTGGGCTGATGTTCATCGTGCTGTCGGTCCCGGTGACGGTGCCGATGGTGCTGGCGGCGGAAAAGTTTTCGGCGGCGATGAAGGCCAGCCCGCGCGTCACGCGGGTGGTCGATTATCTCTTCGCCGGCGTGTTCTCCGCCTTCGCGCTCAAGATCCTGACGGCGCAGGCGAAGTAGGCGCCGTCATCCTGTCTGGCCATCCTCTTTTGATCCTGGTTCGCCTTGCCACCAGCTTGCGGCCCAGCGCCCGGCGCTGAGCCAGTAAAAGATACCACCGACCATGCCGCTGCCGATCACGGCCATGATGGCGCTGGTGTCCCTGACAACCAAGGCGGAGTCATCGCTGTGGTCGGCCAGCCCGAGGAAAACACCGGCAACCACCGCGCCTGCCAGCGCATAGAACAGCCAGTCGCGCCGGCCGAGGATTTCGGCAAGCAGGATGACGACAGAGGCCGGCATCAGGGCGAAATAGGCGACGAACAGGGCGGCGAAGGGAATTGAGAAATACAGGGAAGCCGTCGCCGTCGGATGCGCATGCTCCGGCGTGTAGCCGAGCGATGCCAGCAACAGGATATTGAGGAAGGCGCTCGCCGCCAGCGAGGCGACGGCATAGCCGAACAGGATGACGGTGAAACGGACGAGGTAGCCGACGAGACGCGCCATCAATCCCGGCCCAGAGTCTGTCGCGTGCCGGATCTGCGTCCAGCCAGAAGCCAGTAGACCGAACCGGCGGCGATGCCGGCGGTGGCGAGAAAACCCAGAAAGCCCGGATTGAAGACAAAGCTGCTGGCCGAGCGCGGCATGGATACGCCAAAGGCGATGGACGTGATCGCACCCGTGGCGGCGAAGTAGAACCATCCCCGCAGCGAAAACCGTTCGGCGACGAAGAGCGCCGGACCGACGATCAACAGCGCGCCGATCATCACGGTCAACACGGCGAGCGGGAACGAGCCCAGCCAGTCGAAGGCGAAAATGATGGACCAATTGCCGTCCTCGATGCCTTCCAGAAGAGCGATCAGCAGCACCGGCACCAGGATCGAAGTCAGCACCGCGGCGACATAGCCGACCGCCATGATGGCGAAGCGTCTTAGCCAGGCGACGGGGCGGCTCACGCCTCGCCGTGCCCCGCTATCATCATCGCTTCCAGCGCCAGCCGGTCGACCTTGCGCATGCGCTCGGAGTCGGATTTGAGCTGGCCGCAGGCGGCGAGGATGTCGCGGCCGCGCGGCGTGCGGATCGGCGAGGCATAGCCGGCATTGTTGATGTAATCGGCGAATTTCTCGATCGTCTCCCAGTCCGAGCACTGGTAGTTGGTGCCCGGCCACGGGTTGAACGGGATCAAATTGATCTTGGCCGGAATGCCCTTGAGCAGCTTGATCAGGCCCTTGGCGTCCTCGATGGAATCGTTGACGTCCTTCAGCATCACATATTCGAAGGTGATGCGCCTGGCGTTCGACAGGCCGGGATAGGCGCGGCAGGCGGCGATCAGCTCCTTCAGCGGATACTTCTTGTTGATCGGCACAAGCAGGTCGCGCAGATCGTCATTGGTGGCATGCAGCGAGATCGCCAGCATGACGCCGATCTCCTCGCCGGTGCGGAAGATTTCCGGCACGACGCCGGAGGTCGATAGCGTGATGCGGCGCTTCGACAAGGAAAGGCCGTCACCGTCGGAAGCGATCAGCAGCGCCTTCTTGACCGCTTCGAAATTGTAAAGCGGTTCGCCCATTCCCATCATGACGATGTTGGAGACTTTGCGGCCCTCGGCCGGCACGATGGCGCCGTCGGGCGTGTCGCGGTCGGGAAAATCGCCGAGCCGGTCGCGGGCGGTGAGCAACTGGGCGAGGATCTCCTCAGCCGTCAGGTTGCGCACCAGCTTCTGCGTGCCGGTGTGGCAAAACGAGCAGGTCAGCGTGCAGCCCACCTGCGAGGAGATGCACAGCGTGCCGCGACCCTCTTCGGGGATGTAGACCGTCTCGATCTCGACCGGCCGGCCGGCGCCGCGCGGCGGAAAGCGGAACAGCCACTTTCGCGTGCCGTCGGCGGAAATCTGCTCCTCGACGATCTCGGGCCTAGCGACGGTGAAGTGCTTGTCCAGCTCGGCGCGCAGATCCTTGGAAATGTTGAACATGCCGGCGAAATCGGAGACGCCGCGCACATACATCCAGTGCCAAAGCTGCTGGGCGCGCATTTTCGCCTGGCGCTCGGGCACAGTGCCTGATGCAACCAGAGCCTCGGCGAGTTCGACCCGCGTCAGGCCGATCAGCGACGGCTTTTCGGGCTGTGCCGCGCGGGCGCGCAACGCGTCGCGGGCGCCGTCAGTGGTGAGATCGAATGAAAGGGTCATGGTTGCACTGATATAAGCGGTTTGCGGCCGATTTCACGCATCGTGCCGGAAAGGAAGCGCGGCGCATAGCACAGGTTGAGGGCAGAGTCATGGGTTGTGCCGGTTTAACCTCTGGCCTGCACGTGTTAGGGCTCGATACTCCCCGCTCGAGGACAGACATGGCCGGCACATCGCGAAGATATCCCATGCTGCGGCGTTCGCGCGCGATGTGGGGCTCACGGCGGGTGTGGCAGCCGCGCCTGGTGTTCTGGGCCGGGGCGCTTGGCATCGGTGTGATCAGCGTGCTGTTCGCGGTGCTGGCGGACAGGGCGCAGGAACTGTTTCACCTGATGACAGGAGACGCAGGCGGCTGGCGTTTCTATCTGCCGCTTGCCGTTACGCCGTTGGGTTTCGTGCTGTGCGCCTGGCTTGCCCACACCTTCTTTCCCGGCTCGCAAGGCAGCGGCATTCCGCAGGCGATCGCCGCCCGCCATCTTCGCGACGACGAGGACCGAAGTCATATCCTGTCCCTCAAGCTGGTGGTCGGCAAAATCATGCTCACCATCGTCGGCCTGTTCTGCGGCGCCTCGATCGGCCGCGAGGGTCCGACCGTGCAGGTCGGCGCATCGCTGATGCTGCAGGCCGCACGCTGGGGCGGCATGGTGCAGGCGCGCGGGCTGATCCTGGCCGGGTCGGCCGCCGGGATCGCCGCCGCCTTCAACACGCCGCTGGCCGGCATCGTCTTCGCCATCGAGGAAATGGGCCGCACCTATGAGGCACGCACCAATGGGCTGGTGCTGACGGCGGTGATCCTGGCCGGCCTCGCCTCGCTCGGCCTGCTCGGCAACTACACCTATTTCGGCGTCGCCAAAGACACCATCTCGTTTGCCGCCGAGTGGCCGCTGGTGATCGCCTGCGGCGTCATCGGCGGCGGGCTCGGCGCGCTGTTTTCGCTGCTGGCGTTGAATGTGACACGCCGGATCCGGCGCTGGAACACTGGGCAGCCTTTGCAGCGCGCTTTGCTGGTCGCGGCCGTCTGCGGGCTGCTGGTTGCAGTGATCGGCATCGCCTCGGGCGGGCTGACCTTCGGCACCGGTTACGTGCAGGCACGGGGCGCCGTCGAAGGCACGCCGCTGCCATGGTTCTTCTTTGCCGAAAAGTTCCTGGCGGGACTGCTGTCGATGATCTCGGGCATTCCGGGCGGCATCTTCGCGCCCTCGCTGGCGGTCGGCGCCGGCATCGGCAGTTCGCTCGGCCTCCTCTTCGGCGCCAGCACGGGGGCTGCGGCACTGCTCGGCATGGCCGGCTATTTCGCCGGGGTGGTGCAGGCGCCGATGACCGCCTTCGTCATCATCCTGGAGATGACCGGCAATCACGACAATGTCATCGCGCTGATGCTGGCCTCGATGCTGGGCTACGGTACGGCGCGGATGATCTCGCACGAGCCGCTCTACCACGCGCTGTCGCGTGTTTTCATCGCCGAGGCGATCCGGCGGCGGCGGGCGGAGGCCGGGCCGGGATCGGCGCAAGGCTGAAAGCAAAAAGGCCGGGGTTTGCGGCCCGGCCTTTCATTCAAAGCGAAGTGCGTGCCTGCACTCCTTGCCTATTTGCACTTGGCAATCGACGTCAGCGCCGCCGAAATACCTTTCAGCGAGAAGACATAGGAGGTGGGATTGCCGCGGCCGGACTTCGCCGTCACCTTCATGTCGGTGCCGGTCTTCATGGCGGCGATCAGCACCGGCTCCTCGGCGGCATTCTCGACCCAGGCCGATTTGCCGCGGGTGAACATCGAAAACGTCTTCTTATCGATGGTCACGGTGGCCTTGGAGCCGTCCTGGAAATTGTAGCCGGCAATGAATTGCGGCTCGTAGGACACTTGCTGGCCGGGCCGCTGGCTGACGAAGAAGAACATGTCGCCATGGTCGAGCGTCGGCGGCTGCTTGTCGGTCGGCACGGTCAGGACATAGCAGACCTTGCCGCCCGATGCCTGGTAACTGTAGGTGCCCCAGGCATTGTGCTGGCCGATCTTGGTCGCCGACTGCGCCAGCGCCGGCGCTGCCACGGCCACCAGGACCAGGCTCGAAACTAGTGCAATTAATCCGCGCATCGCTTTTCCCGTATTCCAAATGGTGCGGAGGCAGGCCGGCTTGGCGTCCTGCCCGTCGCTTCATTTTGATTTAATCTGGGTTACCAAACGGTGAATTTCCGAAGAGAAAAGGATCCTTACCCGAGGAAACCGCCGCCATTCCCGCGCCGCCGCCTTGCGAGCGGCTGGTGCGACATCCCTTTGGCGACTTGGAGGCCACGAAAGCGGCAAGAGTTTGACTTTTTACGCTGCCGCAGAAAGCCGGCTTCAACGGCGTTCCGTGCGTGAGTTCAGCCCTTGTCGGCCATGGCGTCCCTGGCGGCCTGCCGGTGCGCAGTGGTGATGTGGGCACTGACGGCGGTGATCGCGGCGGTGAGCACGGCGATGTCGTCGGTGAAGCCAAGCCCGAAGACGAAGTCGGGGATGACATCCACCGGCAGCACGAAATAACCGAGCGCGGCCAGCAGAATGCCTTTGGCGCGCAGCGGGGTGTTCTTGTCCATGGCGCAGTAGTAGGCGGCCACGACCTCTTCCATGTAGGGGATCTGCCGCGCGGCCTTCTTGGCTGTGCGCCAGAATTTCTCGCGCACTTCGCTCTCGTCTGCCAGCTTGCCGCCAAAGCCGAAGAAATCAAAACCGGATTGTTGCGCCATCAGTGTCTCCTTGCGAGCGCCCATGCGCATCCGGCGCATGCCCGCGGGGGAAAATGTGGTGAAACCCGACCCCGGCTACAAGATGCCGGTGCCGATTTGGGCTTGTCGAGGCGATACCAGGCCTCAGGCGCCGGCAAAACGGTTCATTTTCTTGGCGAGATCGATATCGAGCGCGGTGACGCCGCCGGCGTCGTGAGTGTTCAGCGTCACATCGACGGTCTTGTAGACATTCGACCAGTCGGGATGATGGTCCATCGTCTCGGCGGCAAGCGCGACGCGGGTCATGAAGGCGAAAGCCTCGGAGAAATTCGCGAAGGTGAATGTGCGCCTGATGGAAGCGCCGTCTTCCGCCAGCGCCCAGCCGTCAAGACCGGTCAATGCGGCTTCAGCGGCTTGCCTGCCCAGTTTCTCTCTCGCCATGTCCATATCCTGTGCTATTCGAAAACGACCCTCACCATAGCGACGGATCGATGAGCGCGAAGCCCATAAACTCCATTCTCTTCGTCTGCCTCGGCAATATCTGCCGGTCGCCGCTGGCGGAAGGTGTCTTCCGCGCCGTTTGGGCCGAGCGCGGATCGGCCCGGGATATCCTGCTCGATTCAGCGGGAACCAGTGACTGGGAGGCCGGCTCTGCCCCCGATCGACGCGCGATCGCGATCGCGGTGCGGCACGGCGTCGACATTTCCGGGCAAAGGGCGCGCAAGGTCACGCCGCAGGACCTCCACCGTTTCGACCTGATCCTCGGCATGGACCGGTCGAATGTCGCCGACCTGAAGGCGCTGGCGCCGGCGGCCGTGCAGGACCGCATCCATCTGTTCCTGGAGTTCGCGCAGGGAAAGGCACGCGACGTGCCGGATCCTTATCATGACGAGGCAGAAGCCTTCGCTTCCGCCTATCGCATGATCCGCGAGGCGTCGGAGGCGCTGGTGACAAGGCTGGAGGCGCGGGCGTCCGTGCCTGACAGCGGCCAGGCTTCCTCGACGATGTAGGGTCCGCCGCCGACCGAATCGCGCGACGACATCAGCACGAAACGGCCGACGCGGAACGGCAGCGTCGAGAAATTGCCGCGCGCCGACAGATATTGGGCGACGTCCAGCGGGGTCGAATTGCGTAAGCGTGCCAGCGTGACATGCGG
>NZ_RZOM01000235.1:0-6698 GCF_003999175.1 Mesorhizobium sp. M7A.F.Ca.ET.027.03.2.1
GCGGCTGATGCATTTTGCTCTGTGTTCCATCTGGGCAAGGGATACCTGCCGCTAAAATAGGCGATCCCCGGTTGTTTTTCCATGCCAAGTTTCGGCGTGTCGCATGGGCCACGAAACGGCCTGTTAGACTATAGTTGCAGGGCAGCCGGGCTTCGCCGTCAAATCGGGCCGCCGTGCTGGACTCGACTTCTTGCCCGTGTATTGTCTCGAACGAACCGACACGGAAACCGAGGATTTCCTGACGTCGGCCTGTTGATCCAAAAGGGAGGAACTTCATGGATCGTCGTTCATTCATTCGCAAGGCCGGTGTCACCGGCGTCGGTGCCGCCGCGGCGGCGGCCACGCTGGCGGCGCCCGCAATAGCCCAGTCCAATCCCAAGGTGACATGGCGGCTGGCGTCGTCCTTCCCGAAGTCGCTCGACACCATCTATGGCGGTGCCGAGGTGTTCTCCAAGATGCTGTCGGAAGCCACCGACGGTAACTTCCAGATCCAGGTCTTCGCCGCCGGAGAGCTGGTGCCAGGCCTGCAGGCCGCAGACGCCACCACGGCCGGCACGGTCGAGGCCTGTCATACGGTGGCATATTATTACTGGGGCAAGGACCCGACATGGGCGCTGGGTGCGGCGGTTCCCTTTTCGCTCAACGCACGCGGCATGAATGCCTGGCATTACCATGGCGGCGGCATCGACCTGTTCAACGAGTTTCTCGCCACGCAGGGCCTTTTCGGCCTGCCGGGCGGCAACACCGGCGTCCAGATGGGCGGCTGGTTCCGCAAGGAAATCAACACGGTGGCCGACCTTTCCGGCCTCAAGATGCGAATCGGCGGTTTTGCCGGCAAGGTGGTGCAGAAGCTCGGCGTCGTGCCGCAGCAGATCGCCGGCGGTGATATCTATCCCGCGCTGGAGAAAGGCACCATCGACGCGGCCGAATGGGTTGGTCCCTATGACGACGAGAAGCTCGGCTTCTATAAGGTCGCGCCCTATTATTACTATCCCGGCTGGTGGGAGGGCGGCCCGACCGTCCACCTGATGTTCAACAAGGCGAAGTACGAAGAACTTTCGCCGACGTACAAGTCGCTGCTGCACACTGCCGCGCAGGCGGCCGACGCCAACATGCTGCAGAAATACGATTATCTGAACCCTGCGGCGGTGAAGCGACTGGTAGCCGGCGGCGCGAAACTGCGCCCGTTCAGCCAGGAGATCATGGCCGCCTGCTTCGAAAAGGCCAACGAGGTCTATACCGAAATGGAAGCCTCCAACGCCCCGTTCAAGAAGATCTGGGAATCGATCAAGGGCTTCCGCAAGGAGCATTATCTCTGGGCGCAGGTGGCCGAATACAATTACGACACCTTCATGATGGTCCAGCAGCGCAACGGCAAGCTGTAGTCGGCCGGACTTCTGCTCAAAAGCTCTCTGGGCGGAACCCGCTCAGGGAGCTTTTCTGTATATACCGGAGGCGAAACCGGCGGTTCAGCCTCGGCGCGGCACCACCAGAACCTTGACCTCGCCGGGCGCCGGCGGATTGGCGATCACCGCTGGCGCTTCTTCAAGCGACACCTGCCTGGAGATCAGCCTATCGATCTCGATCGTGCCGGAAGCAATGAGTTCGGCGGCACGGCGATGGGTGTAGGGATTGAGGAAGGAACCGAGCACCTTCAGTTCCCGGAACAGCAGGTCGAACGGCTCGAATTCAGCTTTCACGCCTTGCGGCGTCACGCCGACGATGACGACCGTGCCACCGGCGCGGGCCAGCCGCATCGACTGCTCGACGGTCTCTCGCACGCCCGCACATTCGAAGACGACGTCGACACCGCCTGGCACCAGCCCCACCGGTCCGGCGATGGCATCGATGACATCGGCGGTGGTTGGATCGATAGTCATTGTCGCGCCGAGGTCCTCGGCGAGGGCGCGCCGCGAGGCTTGCCTGGTCGACAGGATGATGGTCGTGGCTCCCGCCAATCTTGCCAGCTGCACGGTGAGCAGGCCGATCACGCCGCCGCCAAGCACGACCACCGAGCTGCCCGGTTTGATCCCGGCAAGGTCGACGCCGTGCAGGCAACAGCCGAGCGGCTCGCAGAACGCGCCGTGCATGGGATCGAGGCCCGCAGGCAGGACGAAAGCCTGCTTCTGCGGCAAGGCAAGGTATTCGGCAAAGCCGCCGTCGCGATGAATGCCGATGGCGCGCAGATTGCTGCAGAGATTGATTTGTCCCGCGTGACAACGCGCGCAGCGCCCGCAGGCGATGTTGGGGTCGCCGGTGACACGATCGCCGATGGCAAAACCCGAGACCGATTTTCCGATCGCCTCGACGAGACCGGAGAACTCATGGCCGGGCGTCACCGGCGGCGTGCACGGAAATTCGCCGTGAAACAGATGCCGATCCGTGCCGCAGACGCCGCAGGCTTCGATGCGCACCAGCAGCTCATCCGCACCGATGTCAGGCATGTCGACGTCGCGCAGCGTGATGCCGCCCACTGCTTCCAGCCGCACCGCTTTCATGGTTTTGACCATGCCGGTTCAGTTGAAGCTTGGCGGTTGCGACAGGTCGGGCTGTGGCGTTGCCGGCTTGGCCGGCGGCGCGTCGCCGAAGCTCGGCGGCTGCGACAGATCGGGGGCGGCGGGAGCCGTGCCGCCGCTGGCAGGCGCTGCGCCATCCGCCGGCGGCGTGCCGAGCGGCGACAGGCCGGGCATCTCCGGCACCTGGTAGTCGATCGTGCCCGGATCGACGGTCGTTCCCTTGTAGTGCATCACCATTTGCGGGAAGGCGATGGTCAACCCGATCATGATCACCTGGATGCAGACAAAGGGCACCGCGCCCCAATAGATCTGCCCGGTGGTCACCGGCGCGATTTGTTTGCCGGTGAGACGATCGAGATAGGGCACGCGCGCAGCCACCGAACGCAGGTAGAACAGCGCGAAGCCGAAGGGCGGGTGCATGAAGCTGGTCTGCATGTTGACGCCCAGGAGCACGCCGAACCAGATCAGGTCGATGCCGAGCTTGTCGGCGGCGGGCGCCAGCAGCGGTACGATGATGAACGCCAATTCGAAGAAGTCGAGGAAGAAAGCGAGGAAGAAGACGAGCATGTTGACGCCGATCAGGAAGCCGACCTCGCCGCCCGGCAGCGACGTCAAAAGGTGCTCGACCCAGATGTGGCCGTTGACGCCGTAGAAGGTCAGTGAGAACACCCGTGCGCCGATCAGGATGAAAAGCACGAAGGACGATAGCCTTGTCGTCGAGGCCAGTGCCTGCTTGACGACGTCAAGCGACAAGCGCCCCTTTGCCGCCGCCATGATCAAGGCGCCAACGGAACCCATGGCGCCGCCTTCGGTCGGCGTGGCGATGCCCAGGAAGATGGTGCCCAGCACCAGGAAGATCAGCGCCAGCGGGGGGATCAGCACGATGATCACCTGCTGCGCGAGCCTGGACATCATGTTGAAATTCAGGCGTTTGTCGGCAATGGCGACGATGTAGATGAACAGGACTCCGGCAGTCGCGCCGAGAATGTCGGCATTGTCGCCATGCGCCGGCGCCAGATAACGATATGCCGCGTAGGAAACCGCTGATGTGACGAGCAAAGCCACCAGCAGCGACATCACGCCATGGCCGAGTGTACGGGCCTCGAGCGGCAGCGCCGGCATCGAGTTCGGCCGGATGATCGACATGATCAGGATGTAGGACATATAGAGGACGGTGAGCACGAGGCCGGGGATCAGCGCGCCGGCATACATGTCGCCGACCGAACGGCCGAGCTGGTCGGCAAGCACGATCAGCACCAGCGACGGCGGGATGATCTGGGCAAGCGTGCCGGAGGCGGCAATGACACCGGATGCGAGCCGGCGGTCATAGCCATAGCGCAGCATGATCGGCAGCGAGATAAGGCCCATGGCGATGACGGAAGCCGCCACCACGCCGGTGGTCGCCGCCAAGAGCGCGCCGACGAAGATCACCGCATAGGCAAGGCCACCGCGGATTGGCCCGAACAGCTGGCCGATCGTGTCGAGCAGGTCTTCGGCCATGCCCGATCGCTCGAGCACGATGCCCATGAAGGTGAAGAACGGGATGGCCAGCAGCGTGTCGTTCGACATCACCCGGCTGCCGTAGAAATTATCCGGCAATGCGTGCAGGAGCGGCCAGGCGAGGTTGATCGATCCTCCGGAATAAGGCGACAGCAGCACGCCGATGAAGAAGAACATCAAGCCGTTGGCGGCCAGGGAAAAAGCGACGGGGTAGCCGATCAGCAGGAAGATGATCAGCGAAGCGAACATGATCGGCGCCATGTTCTGCGCGATGAACTCCATCACGAGCGCACCTCGTCGGCCAGCGCCTTGGCTTCGAGTTCGGCCTGCTCATGCACCGATATGAAGGGATTGGGGTCGTCCATGTCTCCGCGCATGATGGCGATCTTCTTGATGATCTCGGAGATGCCCTGCAGCGCGAGCAGGAAAAAACCGACGAGCAGGATGGCCTTGGCTGGCCAGATGATCAGACCACCGGAATTGTTGGACATCTCGCCGCTGCGAAACGACAGCGACACATAGGGCACGAAATAGATCACCATCAACGTCACGAACGGCATCAGGAAAAAGAGATGCCCGAGCAGGTCGATCCAGTGCTGCACGCGGCGTGAAAACAGGCCGTAGACGACGTCGATGCGGATATGCTCGTTCTGCTTCAGCGTATAGGCGGCGGCCAGCATGAAGGCGGCGCCGAACAGATACCATTGCAGCTCGAGCCAGGCGTTCGAGGATATGTCGAACACCTTGCGGATAATGGCGTTGGCGGCGCTCACCAGGATCGCCAGCAGGATCAGCCACGATATCCACTTGCCGATGAATTCGTTGGCGCGATCAATTGTCCTGGATAGAGCAAGAAGCCCTGCCATGCATTCCTCCCTTGTACCGGAGGCGTGCCGGCTTCCCCCTTTTGTCCGTCACGCCGCGTGGTCCAACGGTATGCCGCGCGTGGACTGACGGGTCAACAAGGATAGAGGGAGCAAATATCATCACATGGCAGACAGTGCCCAATACCGGCGATCTGCCCTGGCGTCATGCAACCAAAGTCTGACGTTTCAGGCGATTTTGCCGGTGTCGCGGCCGGCGCCGATCAGGATCAGCGTCGTGACCAGGAACAGATACATCCACGCGTCGCGCCATTCGACCGGGAAATAGCCGGCCCACAGCGATTCGGCCATGCCGAAGGCGGCCGCGCCGAGTGCCGCGCGCGACGGCGAGAGATAGCCGCCGACCGCCGTCACGAACAGGATTTTCAGGCCATAGACGAGGCCCGAGCCGAAGCTGACATTGCCGTAATAGAGCCCGGCCATCACACCGGCCAGCGCGGCGCAGAAGCCGCCGAACAGGACCGCGTGCCGGAACACCGCGCGCACGTCGACGCCGCACATAGCGGCTGCCCTGGGGTCGTCGGAGACGGCGCGCCAGCGCCGTCCGAAGCTCGACCGGGCAAATGCCCAGCTGGCCAGCGCGATTGCCGCCACCACCACGGCGCAGTCGATGAGCTGGATGAGCGTCAGCGTTGCCCTGAAGGTGGCGCCCTGCGCGAAAACGATAGGCTGCGCCAGCATCGGCGGCAGCCACAGATCGTGCGTGTCGGCGGCGATGCGGCTCGCTTCGGACAGCAGCAGCAGGATGCCGAGCGTCGTCACCACGATTGCATTGGGTGTGCGGTTGGCCAAAGGTTCGAAGACACTGCGCGACAGCACGTGGCTGATCAGCGCGGCATAGAAGAACGCAGCGACGACGCCGAGCGCCACCGCCGCCAGCAGCGTCAGCCACAGCATCTGATAGCCGAAGGCGGCGGTCAGGATCATCGTCTGGCCGCAAAAGGCGAACAACGCGCCATAGGCGAGATTGGTGCGGTGCAGGATGCCGTTGGTCAGCACATAGCCAAAGGCGAGCAGCGCATAAAGCGCGCCCGAATGCAGCCCGTTCAGCACCTGCTGGAAGAAATAGAGCATGCAAAACCTCGAAGCATGCCGCCCAAAAGTGCGAAGCGGTCCTGGCCAACGACAGGCTCAAAAGGCTGCGAAGACCATCGCAGCCCAGAGTGAGGGTGCATCGCTGAATCTAACTTGTCAAATATGATTTATAGGTTAGATTTTCGCCATGACGGTATCCTGGACCCCGCACCGCTTCACCGGCGGCCTGCTTGCGCTCGACACAGCGAACACCGTCGTGCTGCGCGGCGATCCGGGGCGAACCTTCGATCGCTTCGACGATCCGGCCGAGATTGCCCGCTTCGCCGATGCGGCGAGCCGCTTTCGCGCTGCCGAACTTGGCGATAGGCCATTGGCGGTATCCTCGGCGGTGGCGATCGCACCCGTCGTGCTGTCGATCCGCGAGGCGACCGACCGGCTGTTTCGTGATGCGGCGTCGAAGGGCGCGGTTGCCACCACTGATCTGCCCGGATTCCTGAGAGCCTGCGCCGATGGCCTTGCTGGCAGCCGGACCGACATCGGTGCGCCGGGGAGACCGTTCGGTGATCCCCTGACGCCGATCGCCTTCGAGGCGGCACTGGCGGTTTCGGCGTTGTCGCTTCTGCGTGACGACACCGTCGCGAGGCTGAGGATCTGTCCCAATTGCACCTGGCTGTTCGTCGACAGAAGCCGCAATTCCAGCCGCCTTTGGTGCGACATGGCGGTGTGCGGCAACAGGCGGAAGGCAAGCCGTCACTACCATCGC
>NZ_RZOM01000236.1:0-6642 GCF_003999175.1 Mesorhizobium sp. M7A.F.Ca.ET.027.03.2.1
TCGTGGCCCTGATGCCCGGTGCGGAATTCGGCCCGGCCAAGCGCTGGCCCAGCGAAAGCTATGCCGGACTTGCCCGCGATTTCATGGGCAAAGGCTTGAAGGTCGCTCTGTTCGGCTCGAAGAACGACCGCGACGTGACGGCGGAGATCGCGGCCCTGGCCCCCGGCCTCGTCGATCTCGCCGGACAGACGCGGCTGGAGGACGCCATAGACCTGATATCAGCCGCGAGGCTGGCCGTGTCCAACGACAGCGGGCTGATGCATGTCGCGGCCGCCGTCGGCACGCCGATCGTCGCCGTCTACGGCTCGACCTCGCCTGAGAACACGCCGCCGCTGGGGGAACGCCGCGAGTTGGTCTGGCTTGGCCTGTCGTGCTCGCCCTGCCACCAGAAGGTCTGCCCGCTCGGCCACCTCAACTGCCTGAAGACGCTTGAAGTCGGCCAGGTCGCAGCAGCGGCGGACCGGCTGCTGGACATCCCGGCCGCGGCATGAAGGTGCTGATCGTCAAGACGTCGTCGATGGGCGATGTCATCCACACCTTTCCGGCCGTCGAGGATGCTCGTCGCAACCGCCCGGACCTGTCCTTCGACTGGTGCGTCGAAGAGGCATTTGCCGGTATCGCCACGCTTCACCCGGCGATCGATCGGATCCACACGGTGGCGATCCGGCGCTGGCGCAAGGCGCTGCTCGATAGCGGCACCTGGCGCGAGGCGGCCGCCCTGCGCCGCACCTTGCGCGATTGCCGTTACGACCTCGTCATCGATGCGCAAGGCCTCCTGAAATCGGCTGTGGTGGCAAGGCAAGCCGGCGCCCCCATTGCCGGCTTCGACCGTTCGAGCGCGCGCGAACCTTCTGCGACGCTGTTCTACGATGCCACTTATCCCGTGCCGCGCGACCTGCACGCCATCGAACGGATACGGCGGCTGTTCGGGCTGGCGCTCGGCTATCAGCCCGATCTTTCGACCCTGGACTCCGGCATCGTGCCGCCCGTCGGCACTCTGGCGGGCATCGCCGGAAAAACCGCCTTCCTGCTGCACGGCACCAGCCGCGAAGACAAGAAATGGCCGGCCGAAGACTGGATTGAAACCGCGCGCCTCCTGATTGAGCGGGGGATAACGCCGGTCACGACCTGGTCGAACGAGCGCGAGAAGGCCGTGGCCGAAGCCATTGCCAAGGCAGTGCCATCGACAGTTGTGGTGCCAAAGTCACCGCTGGCCGACATCGCTGCGTTCATCGGCCGCTCGGAACTGGTCATCGGCGTCGACACCGGGCTGACCCATCTCGCCAGCGCCTTCGGCCTGCCAACGGTTGCGGTGTTCCTGGCGACCGAGCCCGGGTTGACGGGTCCGCGCGGGCAATATGCGTCGACGCTTTTGGCCGCGCCCGGGAAGCGTGTGATGCCGGTGGAGGTGGTGGCGGAGGCAGAGAGGCTGGCGGGACTCCAGGTCCTTGGCAAGGCCAACGCTGGCAAGAATTGATTTATCAATCAAATCAATTTGCAAAGGCCAGCGCCGCCCCCCATCCGCCTGCCGGCACCTTCTCCCCGTATAACGACGGGGAGAAGAGAGCTGAACGCAAGGCCAGCGTCTATTCTGCTACGTTGAAAATCGGCGAAATCGTCGATGGGAGCATCTTTCTCCCCGTCACTATACGGGGAGAAATGCCCGGCAGGGCGATGAGGGGCGGCGCAAACCTCAGCTTAAAAGTCGCAGCCGCCCCCCTCAAATTCCCTAGATGAACTGCACTTGGACGATCTCATACCCCCTGGCACCGCCGGGCGCATTGACTTCGATGGCGTCGCCGACTTCCTTGCCGATGAGCGCACGCGCGATCGGCGAGGAGATCGAGATGCGGCCGGACTTCACGTCCGCCTCCTGGTCGCCGACGATCCGGTAAGTCTTCTTTTCCTCGGTGTCCTCGTCGACCAGCACCACGGTGGCGCCGAACTTGATCTTGTCGCCGCTGAGCTTGCTGACGTCGATCACTTCGGCCCGCGCGATATAATCTTCAAGCTCGTTGACGCGGCCCTCATTAAGGCTCTGCGCCTCCTTGGCGGCATGATATTCGGCATTTTCGGACAGGTCGCCATGCGAGCGCGCTTCGGAGATCGCCTCGATGATGCGCGGCCGCTCTTCCTGCTGGCGCCAGCGCAGTTCTTCCTTCAATGACGCGAACCCCTCGCCTGTCATCGGGACCTTGTTCATGATGCCTGACCTTTCCTGCTGCCACCCCCGCGTTTCGGGGAAAGCCTTGTCGATGGGTACAAAAAGAAAACGGGTCCGGCAGCCTCGGGCTAACGGAACCGTTTCACCGCAATTTCCCTGAATATAGCAATGTCAGCGGGTTTTTCACGCCCAAAAATCGGTTTTGCTAAAATCATCCCCGTTTTCATCAGCCAGGGCGTGAATGAGGCTGGGGGCAACAAAAAGCGGCCGCGATCGCTCGCGGCCGCTTGGAAGAGCCCTGGGATCTTTTTAGCTTCTCATGAAATGGTCGATCTGCTCGGCCAGCATGCCATATTCGCGCGAACCCTTGCCGGTCCGCTTCTCGATTTCCATCAGCTGTTGCCGGGCGCCGGCCAGATCGCCGATCTGCAGATGCGCTTCGCCGAGATATTCACGCACCAGCGTGTAGTTCGGATCGATGCGCAGCGCCTCCTCGTAATAGCCGAGGCCGACGGTGACGCGGCCGGAATGGCGGTGCGAATAGCCGAGATAGTTGAGGATGCGCGGATCCTGCTTGTTGGCGGCAAGGCTGAGCACGGCGATCGCCTCGTCATAGCGCCCGGCCATCGCCAACGCGTGGCCAGCATCATAGATGCTGTCGTCGTCGAGCATGCCCTCCTGGGGTGCGACGCACTTTTTCTTCTTCTTGTCCCAGACTTCGCCCTTCTTGCATTGGGTGACCGTCTGATCGCTGCCGCCACTGTCACCGCCGGCGGCGAACACCGGAACGGCAAGGAACTGCAGCGCGACAAGGGCAGTCGCCACCTGGATCAGCACTCTTTTATGCATCGAAGCCTCCTGGAGGGTGAGAATGCAACACTAACGCCGGACGGCTTGCGTTTCATCCCGGAAAATTGCGTGCGGAGAACATCAGGTGACGGATGCCGCAAATCCGCTATCATCCGGCAAACGACCTGAGGGAGACGGCCCTTGCAGCGGCGGCTTGAAAAGGACTGGGAGCTTTCGATCGGCCCCGACACTGTGCGCCTGTTCATCCTCAAGGCCAAGGCGCTGAGTGCGGCCGTCAATGAAGACTATGCCGATGGCGCCGAGCATGAGGTCGAGCTCGACGGCGAGTCCCATGTCAACCATCACCATGACGGCCTTGCCGAGGAAAGCTCCGAGAATCTGACCGAGGAAGAGCTGCGCGAACTGATCAACGACCTCAATGTCGATGAAGCAGCCGAACTGATCGCGCTGGCCTGGGTCGGTCGCGGCGACTACGACGCCACCGAATGGGCAGACGCGCTGGCGGCCGCGCGCGAACGCGCCAACAAGCGCACCGCAAAATACCTGCTTGGCATGCCGCTGCTCGCCGACTGGCTGGAGGAAGGGCTGGAAGCGATCGGTGCGTAACGGAGCGGTTACCGTTCGTGATGCGGCCGAGGCAACCACCTTGCGTCGGCGCCGTTGACGGCGATGGGGTCGCTTATCTTTTCCCGAACGTTCAGGATCTTGTTCGTCATGGCCGTCACGGCCTTGCTGATGATGCCGGCCGAGGCGAGACATCGCCATCGGCATCACGAGCCGTTGACGCCGAGGATAGAGCAGCCGTTGACTCCACGAGCCGAACAGCGCCTCAAACAGCGAGGCGGAAAGCACCTGAAACCACGAAGACACCGGTCGGTGACGCCGAAGCAGACACAGCAGAAAACGCAGTTGCGGCTGCCCTTGCCTGCCGATGTTCCGGTGCCTGGACCCAATATTCCGGTGCCCGAGCCACGCCCGACGGACACTCCAAAGGCCGACGCAGCAAAGACCGGGGAGCAGAAGAAAGGTCCGAACACCGCCGGCGCGCCCGACCGTAACCCTGAAGAAAAATCCCGCCAGGAAAAGCAGGCACTTCCCGAACCGCCGGTTCCCGAACCCTCAACCGATACGAAAAGCGAGCCGGAACCGCCGGCGGTCGCGCCAACGCCGACGCCAAAACCGGACATCGCGGAGCCCGAGGCTCAGCCGCCCACCGTTGCCCCGCAACCGCCGCAAAAGCCGGCGGACGCGGACGAGAAGAAGATGCTGCCCGATCCGCGCTCGGCCGATCTCCCCGATGAGAAAATGCCAGCCGAGGAAGTCGCCTGCCGCGAACGGCTGAAGACGCTCGGCGTCGAATTCGAAGAACACAAGGCGGAAAGCCAGCCCGAAATCGGCTGTTCGATCCCCTATCCCATCGTGCTGAAGGACCTTGGAAAGTCCGTCGCCATCGGCCCCGGAACCGAGCTCAATTGCAAAATGGCCGAGGCAACGGCGCGTTTTGCCGCCGATGTCATCCAGCCGGCGGCGAAAGCCGAATTCGGTGAGGACCTGAAATCGATCGGCCAGGCATCGGCCTTTGTCTGCCGGCCACGCAACGGCACCCGAGAACTGTCGGAACACGCCTTTGGCAACGCGCTCGACATCGCCAGCTTCACGCTGTCGGACGGCAAGAAGATCGAGGTCGGCCCGGCGCCGCCGGAGAAGGACGCCAAATTCCTCAACGCCGTGCGCAAGGCGGCCTGTGGACCCTTCAAGACGGTGCTCGGTCCAGGCGCCGATCCTGATCACTCCCTGCATTTCCATCTCGATCTCGAACCGCGCCGGCATGGCGGCACGTTCTGCCAGTGAGCATGGCTGATCCAGGCCGCGTGCCGCAATTCGGCCGCAGGCATGAACGCGGGCGCTGAGTTTTCCTTTACCCTTGATCGTTAAAATGCCGGATATCCATCAACGGGATTCCGCCAATGGCCGGCAAATTTCGGGCCTTGTTTTTCGCCACCGCGCGCCAGACAAAATATGCAGCAATGCTGACCGCCGGCCTGGCGCTGGCGGCGCTTTCCGCCTGCAACACCGGTAGTGTGCTGTCGCTGCAGCCAGCCGTCGACGTCGGCGCGCAGACGGCTGCCGTGCCGCAATATGCCGGCATGCAGAAGCTTGTCCCTTCCAATCCATACATGACGCAGGCCGCCTATCCGCGCATGGACGAGCCGATGTCGCCCGTCGAGCAGATGCCGGCCAGCGAAACCGACTGCCGGCAGCAATTGAAGCGTCTCGATGTCGCCTACACCGACCTGGCGCCGATCCATGAAGGCCAGTGCGGCATCGATTATCCGGTCAAGGTTTCGGCCATCGGCAACATCCAGATGAAACCCGCGGCAACCCTGACCTGCGACATGGCCGCCACCTTTGCCGGCTGGACGAAGAACGAGCTCGTCCCCTCCGCCCGCTGGCGCTATTTCTCCGACGTCAAGACCATCCACCAGGGCTCCAGCTATTCCTGCCGCAGGATTGCCGGCGAAGGTGTCCTGTCCGAGCATGGCAAGGGAAATGCGCTCGACGTCATGAGCATCGAACTCAACAATGGCGACGACATTGACGTGCGTAAGCCCGGCCTGTTCGCTTTCCGCACCCGCGGCTTCCTCAACAATGTGCGCGCCGACGGCTGCCAGTACTTCACCACCGTGCTCGGCCCCGGCTACAATTACGACCACCGCAACCATTTCCATTTCGACATCAAGAACCGCAAAAACGGTTATCGCGCCTGCCGTTAGGAAGAGATCAGCCTAATCGGCGCCACCGGTTGAAGCGGCGATCTGCCGTGCAACCAAGTCCTGGATGCGCCAGAGATTCCGGTCGCGGATGCCGCTCTCTTCAAGCTTGCTCACGGTCCTGAACAAATACTGCGCCGAAGAGCCCCAATGACCGGCAGCCCGCGCCAGAGTGTCGGCAACCTGCTCCAACGGCAACCGGCCGGCATAGGCGCTGCCGTCCGGCGCGGCGACGAAAGCCAAGGCACGCAGCGGCCCGTCCCTGGTCTTGACCTTGATCCAGCATGGCACGTTGGTTGGCGGGTTGGCATCGATCTCGCGGCGCATCAACTGGCCGAGTTGCCCGAAATGATCTTCCGCGGGCAGCCGATAGACGATGCCGTTGCAGCTGCCGCCTCGATCGAGCGCCAGCATCAGGGCCGGCAAATCGCGGGTTCCGCGCCAGCGGGTCAGTTTCAGGCAAAACGAGCGGTGCCGTCCCGGCGCCGTGGCCGGGCGCTGCTCGACATGGGCGAATTCGGGGTTCCAGATCAACGACCCGTAGGCAAAGACCCAAAGCGTCTCGGGACGATGCTGCGATAGCAGCTTGTCGACCAGGCCATCGAACTCCGCATCGGTGTGCTCGCTGGTTCCGGGCTCTGGCCCGGGATCAGGCTCGACACGCTCAACTTGCGCGACAAGCTCGGCGGTCAACGCCATTGGCTTGCGGCCTGCCAGCTTCCGCTCCATTGCTGCCCCCGCGAGGAAACGATGCCCACGATAGACCGGCGGCGCGCTGCTGGCCATTGATTTCCAGGGTCCGTCAGGCAACAGATACCGCACGGATCGGGCGGCGTTCATGAGCCAGCGAAGTTTTCGGCGACGCGTTGCAATCTGGGTGGCGACCTTGCTGGCCGC
>NZ_RZOM01000237.1:0-6642 GCF_003999175.1 Mesorhizobium sp. M7A.F.Ca.ET.027.03.2.1
CAGCTGGGGCTGAAACTGTTCGAGCGCGAGGGTACCCGCGAGCCGCAACTGACCGAGATCGGCCGGGCGATGCTGGAGGATGCGCGGCGCATGATCGGCGTGCTGCAGCGCATCCGTTCGCGCGTCGACGGCCATCACCAAGGGCTCGAGGCTGAAGTCGCGCTGTCGGTCGACGCAGCGTTGCCGTCGCCGGTGCTGGTGCGGGTGCTGAAGGCGTTCGAGGCGCAGTTTCCGACCGTGATGCTGCGCCTGCATATCGGTACGCTCGGCCTGATCCCCGATCATGTCGTCAGCGGGCAGGCCGACCTTGGCATTGGCGGCCTGCTGGGCGATGTCGATGTGCATCTCGTGCGCATCGGCTTCATGTCGATCGTGCTGGCCGCCGCGCCCAGCCATCCGCTGGCCCTGCTGCCGAAGCCGGTGGCGATCGAGGATGCGCGCGAACACACGCAGCTTGTCGTCACCGACCAGTCGGAGCGCACCAAGGGGCGGGACTTCGGCGTCTTCGCCTACCGCACCTGGCGGCTGACGGATGTGCGCACCAAGCATATGCTGATGCGCGAGGGGCTGGGCTGGGGCGGGCTGCCGCGCTGGCTGATAGCAGACGACCTGGCGAGTGGCCGGCTGGTCGAAATCGACCTCGAATCCTTCAGGGAGGTGAGTTCGCCGCTGTTTGCCATGCACCGCAACGATCGCAGCCCGAAGCCCGCGGCGGCCTGGCTGATCGACCAGTTCAAGCGCCAGCTCGGCTGCTTCAACGAGTTCGAACCGGGCGAGGTGCCTGAGGAAGAGACAGGCCATCGATCAGTGCCATGAGCACGGCGCGGTAGTCCTGAGCTGACGCACCGGCCTCGATGGCCAGGGCGGCACGATCGAAGGCGGAGCCGAGCAGCGCGGTCAGCGCGTCGGCCGGCAATCTCGTCATCGTCTGCGCCCGCATCGCCGCGACCAGCCCTTCGCGCAGCGAACGGTTGCCGTGGCGGTTGTCGATCGCTTCCATGGCGGCGCGGCCAAGCACGGCCGGGCCGTCGAGCAGCAACAGCCGCGTGCGGCCGGGCGCGCGCATGGCGGCGAGATAGGCGTCGGAACCGGCAATCAGTGCGTCGCGGGCATTGAGCGATGGCGGCGAAGCGCGCTCGATCTCCTCAGCCACCGCCATCGCCTCCTGCTCGACCACGGCGGCAAACAGCGCCTGCTTGTCGGCGAAGTGATGATAGAGCGCGCCGCGCGTCACGCCGGCGGCAGCGACGATCTCCGGCGTGCTGGTCTCGGCATAGGATTTTTCGGTGAACAGCTTTCGTGCCGCGGCAATCAGGTCGGCGCGCGTCGCCTCGGTGCGGTCTCGGTTGGAACGACGCGCGGAATCGCGTTGCATACATGCAGCCTGTATGTTAATGTAAGTTACATGCAGACTGTATGTTAATCGACGGGAGAAGGAAAGATGAAGACGACGAGCTATTACCCGGTGCTGATGACCGGCGACGTCGCCGGCACGACGGCGTTCTATGTCGAGCATTTTCGCTTCCAGCCGCTATTCGAAAGCGACTGGTATGTGCATCTGAATCGGTGGAGGACAGAAGAGTCAATCTCGGCATCGTCCAGGGCGATCATGAGACGATCCCGGAAGAGGGGCGAGGCCGCGCGTCGGGCCTGCTGATCAACTTCGAGGTGAGGGACCCGGATGCGGTCTATGAACGGGCCGTCGCGGCCGGGCTGCCGATCCTGCGCTCTCTACGCGACGAACCCTTCGGCCAGCGCCATTTCGTCACGCGGGATCCCAATGGCGTGCTGATCGACGTCATCAAGCCGATTCCGCCGAGCGAGGCGTTTCTGGCGCAGTACGCGGAGGGGGCGGTGGGCGCCTAAACGATATTCGTGTTGGCTGTTTCCTACGCAATTTATGATCATCCGGTAATTGCCAAGCCGAGAAAGGTTTGATTTCTGAGCAGATGTGCGATGCAATCATGCGAGTGCAGGTGGCGAGCGGACCATTGAATGACCGAAGATCTTGTCGATCGAATTTATGAAGCGGCGTTCGTCCCCGATTTATGGCCAGACGTCTTCGACAGGTTGAGCGAACTGTCGAACTCGGCCGGAGGCGGTATGGGTTTATTCGATGACCGGCTGGACCCGATGCTCTCGCGTCGGACCTGGTCCGGCCGATACTGGAGGGCATCTCTGCGGAAGGCGGGTTCAAGAGCAGCAGTGTCTCCCAACTCCTGCTGACGCTGCCCCCACCCTCGGGATTCGTCTACGACGCGGACTACTTCCCCAAGGAGGCGCTCGAGAACAATCGGACGCGGCTCGACCGGACGCTGCCATTGGGAATCGGTGGCGAAGTCGGTACGTTCATATCCCTGCCTACAGGCGAAGTTCTGTTGTTTACGATGGAGCGTTGGCTGACCAATGATCGGCCATCCCGAGACGAATTGGACCAGCTCAACCGCATGAGGCCACATTTGGCGCGCGCCGGCCTGATTGGTGCGCGCCTGCGGCTGGAACGAGCGCGCGCTACGACTACGGCGCTTGCGGCGATCGGCCTGCCGGCCGCGGTGATGACGAGCAGGGGACGCGTTCTGGCGACCAATCAACTGCTTGACGCTCTGCCCCTTGTGTTCGTGCCGACGGCCCGTGATGGGCTCGCCCTTGCCGATGCCAAGGCAAACAAGTTGTTTCAGCAGGCGATTGCAAGCGGGACTGGTGACGCTGCGTCGGGTCGCTCCGTGCCCATAGCGCCAAGCGAGACTAGCGAGGCCATGATCGTTCACCTCATCCCTCTTCGCCGTCTGGCGCACGAACTTCTCTCAGGCGCCGACATACTGATCGCAGCCACGGCTCTCAACCCGACGAATCTGGTGCCTTCGCCGACCATCCTGACGCGCCTTTTCGACCTCTCGCCGGCCGAGGCGCGATTGGCAGCGGCATTGGCATCGGGGGATAGCCTTGGTGTGGCGGCGACAAACGCCAACATCACCTATCGCACGGCCAGCACGTATCTTGGTCGTATCTTCGACAAGACAGGCACGCATCATCAGGCGCAACTCGTAGCTCTCCTGAAGGGAGCCTATGTCCCCGTTGCTCCCTCGAAGGGGGAGTGAGCAACGGCGGCCTTAAAGTCTTTCTTTTGATACATGTCGTTGTCCCAGAACCGCGGCACACTTCTGGGCGACTGCACTAGCTTCGCGCAACCGGCATCACCGTCACCTGGCTGACGCCGGTGCGGCGCACCACGGTGCATTGTGTCTCGCGGCCGATGCGCTCGGCGTCGAGCACGCGCACCAGGTCGTCGACGCCGGTGACCGGGCGGCCGTCTATTGCGGCGATGATGTCGCCCTCCTTCAAGCCGGCCTTGGCCGCCGGGCCATCCTTCTCGACGCTGCGCAGCCGCACCGCGGTATTGGTCGACACTTGCGACAGGAGCGCGGCGCGTCGCGGCAGATTGACGGTGTCGGCCGAGACGCCGATGAAGGCGCGGCGCACGCGGCCGAAGCGGATGATCTCGGAAATGACGAAATTGGCGGTGTTGGAGGCAACAGCGAAGGCGATGCCTTGCGCGCCGTGGATCATGGCGGTGTTGACGCCGATGACCTCGCCGGCCGACGACACCAGCGGTCCGCCGGAATTGCCGGGATTGAGCGCTGCGTCGGTCTGGATAACGTCGTCGATCAGCCGGCCGGTGGAGGCGCGCATCGAGCGGCCGAGCGCGGAGACGACGCCGGAGGTGACGGTCCATTCGAAACCGAGCGGGTTGCCGATTGCAATGGCGATCTGGCCGCGCCGCAGCCGTTTGGAATCGCCCAGCGGTGCGACGTCGGCAAAGCTGCCGTCGGCGCGCACCAGCGCGATGTCGGTGTCGGGATCGCGGCCAAGAACACGCCCTTCTCTCGAGGCGCCGTCCGGCATCGAAACGCGCACCGTCCTGGCATCACCGACGACATGGAAGTTGGTGACCACCAGCCCGTCCGGCGCAATGACGAAGCCGGAGCCATGGCCGCCCTGACCGCCAACGCGCTCGATGCGGCAGACGGCCGGACCGATGCGGTCGACCGCATCGGCAACCGTCGTCGAATAGGCGTCGAGCAGCGTGTCATCGGTTTGGAATTTGGCGACGGCGACGGCCATGGGAGGGCTCCGTGTGTTCAGGCTTGATCGTGACTATATGTGCGGAGCGGCTGGAACCGCAGCGACCTGACCAGATGGCCAGTCAAACCGGCAACTAGCCGTCAGGCGAGTACCCGCGGACGCGCTGTCGAGCGATATCTGGGGCATGGATGAACCCAGGAGACCATTATGAGCGATTTCAATCTGAGCGCGTTTTCGCAAGCCGTCGCTGATCTCGCCGCCAAGGCCGCGCCGGCAACGGCTGGCTTCGCCACGCATCATCACCGCACGGCAAGCGCCTTCCACTGGCGTGACGGCTATTTCGTCACCGCTGAAGAGGCTGTCGAGGCCGGCGAGGAGATCGAACTGGTGTTGGCCTCGGGGGAAACGGTGAAGGCCGAGCTGGTTGGCCGCGACCCTTCTACCGGTGTTGCCCTGCTGAAGCCGTCGGAGGCCGTCAGCGCCGCGCCGTTGGCCAAGGCCGATGCGGTGCGGCCGGGCAACATCGCCATTGCCATCGGCAGCAGCGACGGTTCGGCTTTGGCTGTTTCGGGCTCGGTGGGCGAAGTCGGCCCGGCCTGGCGCTCGATGCGCGGCGGCACCATCGACCGGCGCATCAATCTTGCCGTCGGCGCCGGCGGCCGTTTCGAGGGCGGCCCGGTTCTCGACGCCAAGGGTGCGCTGATCGGCATGCTGTTGTTCGGACCGCGCCACCGGGCGCTGGTCATGCCTTACGAGACGATCGAGCGGGCGGTCGCGACCTTGCGCGAAAAGGGCCATGTCGCGCGCGGCTATCTCGGCGCCGGCCTGCATCCGGTACGCGACCGCGACGCGCACGGCGCGATGGTGATGAGTCTCGATGACGATGGTCCCGCGAAGACCGCCGGTCTCTCTCTTGGCGATATCATCGTGGCGTGGAACGGTGAGGCGGTGCACGGCCCGCGGGACCTGATCCGCAGGCTCGGACCCGACAGTGCCGGCTCTTCGGTGACGCTCGGTGTCGTGCGCGGCGGCGAACAGCGCGATGTCGTGCTGACAATCGGCGAAAAGCCGCTGAGCTGAGGGCATCCATGGACACGCTCACCAGCGACAGGATCATGCATGACGGTGCCGTCTCGCGGCGGCTGGTGGTGCTGATTGCGCTTGGCGATGCGTCACGCGCCGAGCGCCTGGCGGCCTCGCTGGCCGCGAGCGATGACCTGCTGCCGGTCGTAGCCGGCGGTGGAAGAGCCGACGTCGCCATCGTTGACGACAGCATTGGTGATGGCGTGCCGGCCCTCATTCCACGGGTGCTGCTGACCGGACGCGCTGGCGGCGAGCGGCCCGCCGGTGAGGTGCTGGCCGTGATGTCCGCTGGCGCGGAGGATTTGTTGATCGCCGCGGCGGCGCGGCTGGCCGCGGCCGGCTATCGCGTCTCGGGCGAGCGCGGAAGCGGACGCCATGAGGATTTCCGTGCCGGCGATGGCGAGCCGTTCGAGGAGGAGGCCTCCGACGAGCATGCCGCCCGGCCTTCGCTGTCGCCGCGTGAGGCGGAAGTGTTGGCGCTGCTGGCCGAGGGCGCTCCAAACAAGGTGATTGCGCGGCGGCTGAACATTTCGGTGCACACCGCGAAGTTCCATGTCGCCGCAATCCTGATCAAGCTCGGTGCGGCCAACCGCACCGATGCGATTGCCATTGCGATGCGCCAAGGGTTGGTGCTGGTTTAGTCATAAACCCTACGCTGCGTAACGCGGTGTCCAGCGTGTCGGGTCTTGCGCTGCGGTCGCCCGCCGCGCAAAGGTTTGCGCCTGTTGTGTTGCAAGGGAGGCGCAAGGAAATGTCGCTCAAGGGAAAGACGCTGTTCATATCCGGCGGGTCGCGCGGCATCGGGCTGGCGGTCGCGCTGCGCGCGGCGCGCGACGGCGCCAATGTGACGATCGCGGCCAAGACCGCCGAACCGCATCCGAAGCTGCCGGGCACGATTTATAGCGCTGCCGAAGAGATCGAGCAGGCTGGCGGCAAGGCGCTGCCTGTTTTGTGCGACATCCGCGAGGAGGCGCAGGTGGCCGAGGCGGTCGCCAGGACCGTGGAAAAATTCGGCGGCATCGACATCTGCGTCAACAATGCCAGCGCCATCCAACTCACCGGCACGCTGGAGACCGACATGAAGCGCTACGATCTGATGCATCAGATCAACACGCGCGGTACCTTCCTGGTCTCGAAAATGTGCATTCCTCACCTGAAGTTGGCGCAAAATGCTCACATCCTGAATCTGGCGCCGCCGCTCGACATGAAGGCCAAGTGGTTCAGGAATCACGTCGCCTACACGATGGCCAAGTTCGGCATGTCGATGTGCACGCTGGGCATGAGTGCGGAGTTCGCCAAGGACGGCATCGCTGTCAATTCACTGTGGCCGATCTCGACCATCGACACGGCGGCGGTGCGCAATCTGCTCGGCGGCGCGACGGTGGCGGCGATGAGCCGTTTGCCCGACATCATGGCCGACGCCGCGCATGCCATCTTCATGCGCCCGGCGCGCGAGACAACAGGTAATTTCTATAT
>NZ_RZOM01000238.1:0-6623 GCF_003999175.1 Mesorhizobium sp. M7A.F.Ca.ET.027.03.2.1
GCCGCAAGCTTCTGTTTCGCTCCTGGCATCGCGGCATGCGCGAGATGGACCTGATCCTCGGCACTTTCGCCGACGCTGAGATCGGCGCCTTGACGGCTGAGGAAATCGACCAATATGAGAGGCTCCTCGACATTCCCGATACCGAATTCCTGCCCATGGTCACCGGCGAACGCCCGGTGCCGGCCGATATCGATTGTGCCGTCCTGCAAAAGATCCTGGCTTTCCGCCATTCTCTGACATTCTGAACACAAGCAATTCCAGGAAAAGCACGAAGCGGTTTTCCGTTCGGAATTGCGATAAAACAAGACCGTGATTTCATGAGCCTCATTCCCACCATCGGTCTGCCGAAAGACCGCGCCGGCCAGTTCATCGTCGACGGCGTCGCCGATGGCTACGAAGCCTTTGCGCTGGTGCAGGCGGCACTTGAGATCGCGCCGGACAAGCCGGTTCTGTTCGTCGCGCGCGACGGTCAGCGCCTGCCGGCGATCGTTGAGGCGCTGTCTTTCGCTGCCCCCGGCCTGCCGGTGCTGGAACTACCGGCGTGGGATTGTCTGCCTTACGACCGCGTTTCGCCCGGTTCGGATGCTGCCGCCAAGCGCCTCGATGCGCTGACGGCCATGATCGCGCTGGCGAAGAAGCCGCACCGCGCCGTCATCCTCACCACCGCCAATGCGCTGCTGCAACGCATTCCGCCGGCGGATCTCGTCGAGGCACAGACCTTTCATGCCAGACCCGGCAACCAGATCGACATGAATGTACTGGTGTCGCGGCTGGAAACGTCCGGTTTTGAGCGCGTGCCGACAGTGCGCGGCATCGGTGAGTTCGCAGTGCGCGGCGGCATTCTCGACCTGTTCGCGCCTGGGTGGACCGAAGCGCTCAGGCTCGACTTCTTCGGCGACACGCTGGAATCGATCCGTGTGTTCGACGCCGCCACGCAGCGCACCACCGGCCAGCGCAAGTCGATGGCGCTGCAGGCGATGAGCGAAGTGGCGCTGACGCCCGAAACCATCAGCCGTTTCCGCCGCTCCTATATCGAAGCCTTTGGCGCTCCACAGCGCGATGACGGGCTCTATGCAGCAGTCAGCGAAGGCAGGCGGTTTGCCGGAATGGAACACTGGCTGCCGTTTTTCTATGAGCGGCTGGAGACGGTGTTCGACTATCTGCCTGACACGCCTGTCATCTTCGACCATCTGGCGCATGAGGCGTTGGCCGAACGCCACACGCTGATCCTCGACCATTACGAGGCGCGCAAGAAGCAGGCGGACGGTGCCTTGAAGGACGCCGTGCCCTACAAGCCGGTCGCACCGGACCTGCTCTATCTCTCCCCGGAAAACCTGATTGCCTCGCTCGGGTCGCGTGAAGCGATCGACTTCACGCCATTCGACGCGCCCGAAGTTGGCGCCAAGAAGGTCTATCACGCCGGCTCACGCCACGGCTGCAGCTTCGTCGAGGAGCGCGCCGATCCGAACGCCAATGTGTTCGATGTCGTCGTCAAACACATCGCCGATGAGCGCGCGGCGCGCCGCCGCATTGTCATTGCCGGCTGGACCGAAGGCTCGCTCGACCGGCTTGGCCAGATCCTTGCCGAACACCATCTCGGCAATCTCAAGCAGGTGGCGACGCTGGCGGAAGCCGAAAAGCTCGAACCGGGGCAGGCGGCCCTGGCCGTACTGCCGCTCGAATCCGGCTTCGAGACCGAAAAACTGGTCGTCGTCGCCGAACAGGACATTTTGGGCGACCGGCTGATCCGGCGCTCGAAACGCAAGAAGCGTCCGTCGGATTTCATCGCCGAGGCCTCGGCGCTGTCGGCCGGCGACATCGTTGTCCATGCCGACCACGGCATTGGCCGTTTCATCGGCCTGCGCACCATCGAAGCGGTCGGCGCACCGCATGACTGCCTGGAAATCCACTATGCCGGCGACGACCGGCTGTTCCTGCCGGTGGAAAACATCGAACTCCTGTCGCGCTACGGTTCCGACACGGCCGAGGCGACGCTGGACAAGCTTGGCGGCGGCGCCTGGCAGTCGCGCAAGGCGCGACTGAAGAAGCGCCTGCTCGACATGGCCGGGCAGCTGATCCGCATCGCCGCCGAACGGCAGATGCGCTCCGCACCGCCACTGGTGCCGGCAGAAGGCCTCTATGGCGAGTTCGCGGCCCGCTTCCCCTATGAGGAGACCGACGACCAGCAGACGGCCATCGATTCGGTGCGCGACGATCTTGCTGCCGGCAAGCCGATGGACCGGCTGATTTGCGGCGATGTCGGCTTCGGCAAGACCGAAGTGGCGCTGCGCGCCGCCTTCATCGCGGCGATGGAAGGCTTTCAGGTGGCAGTTGTGGTGCCGACGACATTGTTGTCGCGCCAGCATTTCAAGACCTTTTCGCAGCGTTTCTCCGGCCTGCCGATCCGTGTCGGCCAGGCGTCGCGGCTGGTCGGCGCCAAGGAACTGGCCGAGACCAAGAAAGGCATCGCCGAGGGCCAGGTCGACATCGTCATCGGCACGCACGCGCTGCTTGGTTCCGCGATCTCGTTCAAGAACCTTGGCCTGCTGATCATCGACGAGGAGCAGCACTTTGGCGTCAAGCACAAGGAGCGGCTGAAGGATTTGAAGACCGACGTGCACGTGCTGACGCTCTCGGCGACACCGATCCCGCGCACGCTGCAACTGGCGTTGACCGGGGTGCGCGAGCTGTCGCTGATCGCCACGCCGCCGGTCGACCGAATGGCGGTGCGCACCTTCATCTCGCCGTTCGATCCGCTGGTCATCCGCGAGACGCTGCTGCGCGAGCGATATCGCGGCGGCCATTCCTTCTATGTGGTGCCGCGCATCAGCGATCTCTCGGAAATCCATGATTTCCTGAAGGAATCCGTGCCGGAGTTGAAGGTAGCGGTGGCACATGGCCAGATGCCGCCGGGCGAACTCGACGATATCATGAATGCCTTCTATGACGGCCAGTACGACGTGCTGCTGTCGACGACCATCGTCGAATCCGGTCTCGACATCCCGACCGCCAACACGCTGATCATCCATCGCGCCGACATGTTCGGCCTGTCGCAGCTTTACCAGTTACGCGGTCGCGTCGGCCGCTCGAAGGTGCGCGCCTATGCGTTGTTCACGCTGCCGGCCAACCGCAAGCTCACCGACACCGCCGAGCGCCGGCTGAAGGTGCTGCAATCGCTGGATACGCTGGGGGCCGGCTTCCAACTGGCCAGCCACGACCTCGACATCCGTGGCGCCGGCAATCTTCTTGGCGAAGAGCAGTCCGGCCACATCAAGGAGGTCGGCTTCGAGCTCTACCAGCAGATGCTGGAAGAGGCCGTCGGCGAGGTGAAGGATTCCGGCGAAGTGCAGGATGGCGGCTGGTCGCCGCAGATTGCCGTCGGCACGGCGGTGATGATCCCGGAAAGCTATGTTCCGGATTTGCAGCTCCGGCTGGCGCTCTACCGCAGGCTTGGCGATCTCGAAAACACCGAGGAAATCGACGCTTTCGGCGCCGAGCTGATCGACCGCTTCGGCCCGCTGCCGGACGAAGTCAAGCATCTGCTCAAGATCGTCTTCATCAAGGCGCTCTGCCGCAAGGCCAATGTCGAGAAGCTCGACGCCGGGCCGAAGGGCGTCGTCATCCATTTCCGCAAGCGCGAATTCTCCAACCCGGTCGGGCTCGTCCGGTTCATCGGCGAGCAGGGCTCGCTGGCCAAGATCCGGCCGGACCACAGCGTCGTCTTCGTGCGCGATTGGCCAACCCCCGAGAAGCGATTGGCGGGCTCGGCGGTCGTCATGACGCAGTTGGCGCGGCTGGTGGAGAAGGCGGCATAGCCGGCCCAGGCCATTCGCCAGCGCTTGAATTCCGGTCTAGAATAGGAAATCGGCTTCGTGTATGGAGCCGCCATCCCATATAGGGGCGGGAAATGGCAGGCGAGGGTGCTTGCCGGAAAGAGCGTTGGGTGCAGCGATGACGAAATGGTCGCCGAATTCGTGGAGAGCAAAGCCGATCAAGCAAGTTCCTGCCTATCCGGACCTTGCCGCGCTGAAGAACACGGAGGCCCAGCTCGCAACCTTTCCGCCGCTGGTTTTTGCCGGTGAGGCGCGCAAGCTGAAGAAGCAGCTCGCTTCTGTCGCCGCCGGTGACGCATTCCTCCTGCAGGGCGGCGATTGCGCCGAGAGCTTCGCCGAGCATGGCGCGGACAACATCCGCGATTTCTTCCGCGTCTTCCTGCAGATGTCCGTGGTGCTCACCTTCGCCGGCGCGCAGCCGGTGGTGAAGGTTGGCCGCGTTGCCGGCCAGTTCGCCAAGCCGCGATCGTCCGGCAACGAGACAAAGGGCGAGGTGACGCTGCCCAGCTATCGCGGCGATATCATCAACGGCATCGAATTCGACCCGAAGTCGCGCATTCCGGATCCCGCTCGCCAGGAAATGGCGTACCGCCAGTCGGCGGCGACGCTCAACCTTCTGCGCGCTTTCGCGCAAGGCGGCTATGCCAGCCTGGAGAACGTGCACCGCTGGATGCTCGGCTTCGTGTCCGACAGCCCGCAGGGCGAAAAATATGAGTCTCTCGCCAACCGCATCACCGAGACGATGGACTTCATGAAGGCCGTCGGCATCACTTCGGAAACCAACTACGCGCTGCGCGAGACGGATTTCTACACCAGCCATGAGGCGCTGCTGCTCGGCTACGAGGAGGCACTGACGCGCGTCGATTCGACCTCCGGCGACTGGTACGCCACGTCAGGCCACATGATCTGGATCGGCGACCGCACCCGCCAGCCCGATCATGCCCATGTCGAATATTGCCGTGGGATCAAGAACCCGCTCGGGCTGAAATGCGGTCCTTCGCTGACGCCGGACGGCTTGCTGGAGCTGATCGACCTCCTCAATCCCGAGAACGAGCCCGGCCGGCTGACGCTGATCGCCCGCTTCGGTTCCGACAAGGTCGCCGACCATCTGCCGAAGCTGGTTCGCGCGGTGCAGAAGGAAGGCCGCTCCGTGGTGTGGTCGTCGGACCCGATGCACGGCAACACGATCGAGGCCGCCGGCTACAAGACGCGGCCGTTCGACCGCATTCTCAAGGAGGTCCAGACCTTCTTCGAGGTGCACCGCGCCGAAGGCACGCATCCGGGCGGCATCCATGTCGAAATGACCGGCAAGAACGTCACCGAATGCACCGGTGGCGCGCGCGCCATCACCGCCGAGGAATTGCAGGACCGCTACCACACCCATTGCGATCCGCGCCTTAACGCCGACCAGGCGATCGAACTGGCCTTCCTGGTCTCGGATCTGTTGAAGAAGAGCCACCCGGTGCAGCACAAGCAGGCGGTCAACGGCTGATTTTCGCGCAGTCCGAATAAGATCCACGAAAGGGCGTCCGAGAAATCGGGCGCCTTTCGTGTCTGCGCTAGTCCAGTGTTCCCGGCACCAGCGGGCAGGGACTGTCAGTCCTTCTTGTAGAGCAGCCAGCTCTTGCCGGCCCGGCCTGCCATCGTCGAGTGCCTGGTGACCCGGTTGCGGCCGCTGACCTTGGAGCGATAGAGCGCCCGGTCGGCCTTGGTGTAGAGATCTTCGGGTCCTTCGGCTTCGGAAGCCATGCAGATGCCCATCGAGACGGTGACGGTGCCGTAATTCGTGCCGGTCTGGCTGCTGGTGAACGGCGTCTGCTCGATCAGGGCGCGAATGCGCTCCGCAACGTCATAGGTGGCGTCCTCGCTGGCGCCCTCGATGATCAGCGCGAACTCCTCGCCGCCGGTGCGGGCGACGAACATGTCGCCGCGAATGCTGGTCTGGAAAATATCGGCGATGCTCTGGATGATCTTGTCGCCGACCGGGTGGCCATAGCGGTCGTTGATATCCTTGAAGCGGTCGATGTCGACAAGAACCAGGGCGTTGAACAGGATACCCCTGTTGCTGTTGTAGATCCTGGTGATCTCCTTGTCGAAGGCGCGCCGATTCCAGATATGCGTCAAGGGATCGGTGTCGGCCAGGCGCTTGTACTCCTCAAGCTTCGACTTGACGCTTTCGAGTTCGGCCGTCTTGTCGCTGAGCGTCGAGGCCACCTGCCGGCCGTGATCGATCGTCGAATTGGTGGCAACCGCCATGGCGTTGGCGATCTTCTGCAGGAGATCCTGAGAGAGAAGGCTGCGTCCGCTGAGGCCGCTCGATGTCTCATCGAGGATCCTGCCGTATTTCTCGATGTGGCTGCGCTCGCTCCGCAGCAGCGAAGCAACCTCCTCGAGCTCCCTGGCAATGACGTCTCTGGCATGCTCGACGATGCCAGGGCCATGGTTGTGGGCAAAGAAAGTGCGCCCGATCTGGTCCAGTTCATCCTGTGTCGGCCGGCTGGCCAGCGAAACGACGGCCAGGCTGAGTTCGCGATTGGTGCCGCTCAGGGCCTCATAGAAGATCTCGTAATTGCGCGGCAGGCCGAGCACGCCCAATTGGCGCATTGTCGCGACCACAGTGGCTGCGATGTCGGTGCTTCGTTCGGTCGGGACAGCTGCCGGCTGCATCTTGGTTCTTCCCCTCGGATCCTCCGCGGAATTCGCGGTTTCCTTTGTCGCCGAGCCCTGGGGAATGCGACCGACGCTTCGAACAACTTGCGAAGGGATGCGTCCCCACCCACGGCCTTCGCT
>NZ_RZOM01000239.1:0-6609 GCF_003999175.1 Mesorhizobium sp. M7A.F.Ca.ET.027.03.2.1
GGCGTCAACAAGATCATCGCCGTGACCCATATCGGCTACAGGCGCGAGCGTGACGTCATTGCCAAGATCCCGGGCGTCGATGTCGTCGTCGGCGGCCACAGCCATTCGCTGCTGTCGAACACCGATCCGAAGGCGGAGGGCCCCTACCCGACGATGGTCGACAATCCGGACGGCTACAAGGTGCCGGTGGTGCAGGCGGCGTCCTATTCGAAATATCTCGGCGAGTTCAAGGTGGTTTTCGACGACAATGGAGTCGTCAAATCGGCCAGCGGCAACCCGATCTATCTCGACAAGTCGATCACCCCCGACCCGGCCGTGCTCGCCCGTATCAAGGAGCTTGGCGCGCCGATCGAGGCGTTGAAGAACAAGGAAGTGGCGGAAACCACCGACGTCATCGACGGCAGTCGCGAGAGCTGCCGCACCCGCGAATGCGCGATGGGCAATCTCGTCTCCGACGCCATCCTCGACCGCGTCAAGGGACAGGGCGTCGAGATCGTCATCTCCAATGGCGGCGGCCTGCGCGCCTCGATCGACAAGGGCACCGTGACCATGGGCGAGGTGCTGACCGTGCTGCCGTTCCAGAACACGCTGGCGACCTTCCAGATTTCGGGCAAGGATCTGGTGGCCGGCCTCGAGGGCGGCCTCAGCCAGGTCGAGGACGGCGCCGGGCGCTTCCCGCAGGTCGCCGGCCTGAAATATTCCTTCGACAAATCCGTTGCGCCCAATGCCGGCCGGGTCAAATCGGTGGAGGTCATGGAGGGCGGCGCCTGGACGCCGATCAAGCCGGACAAGGACTATCTGGTCGCCACCAACAACTATGTCCGCCAGGGCGGCGACGGCTACAAGATCTTCGCCGACAAGGCCAAGAATGCCTATGATTACGGCCCCGGCCTCGAACAGGTGGTCGCCGACTATCTCGGCGCCCATCGTCCCTACACGCCGAAGCTCGACGGCCGCATCACCGAAATAGCCGCGACCGTCGCCGCGGCGCCTGCGGCCCCGGCAGCCGATCCGGCCAAGCCAGCCGAAGCAGCGCCGGCCACGCCGGCGCCCGCACCGGCTGAAGCCGCCAAGCCTGCCGATGCGGCACCGGCAATGCCCGAATTGCCGGCCAACTCGGGCGACATCGCCAACACGCCCCCGGCCATATCGACAGAGGGAGCGCCACCCCCGCCGGCGCCACCGGCAGAGGCGGCAAAACCGGCTGAAGCAGCCCCCGCCCCGGCGGCACCGGCTCCCGCCGCCGAGCCGGCAAAGCCAGCGGAGGCCGCACCGGCCGAAGCCAGCCATGTCATCGTTGCCGGCGACACTTATTGGGATCTGGCCAAGAAGGCCTATGGCGACGGTGCCAAATGGAAGGTCATTTCGGGCGCCAACAAGGGTTATGAGCCGCGCCGGCTTCCTGTTGGCGCAACGCTGACCATCCCGCCGCAATAGCCCCGCTATATGCCTGAATGACACCGCCCGTCCGAAAACCGGACGGGCGTCCTGTTTTCGGGCTAATGCATGTCGCCCCAAAGTGACCTCGGTTTTCGGAGAACGAGGTGCATAAAAACAAAGGCTTAAAGCGGGTCGTCTGAATCCATTCAGACAATCCGCTTTAAGGTGCGGCCAGACGCTGCATTGAATGCGCGCGCAAGATGGTTAGGTTCGCGTCTTCCGGAGAACCCTTATGACGCTTCCCACCCCTGCCGAACCCAAGGCCGCAAAGGCGCCCGGCCCGTTGCCCGCTGGGCATCCGCCGGTCAAGGCGGGCAAGATCGGCGTCATGCTGGTCAATCTGGGTACGCCCGACGGCACCGATTTCAAGCCGATGTGGCGGTATCTCCGTGAATTCCTGTCCGACCCGCGCGTCATCGAACTCAACAAGGCAATCTGGTATCCGATCCTCTATGGCCTTGTGCTCACCACGCGGCCCAAGAAGTCGGGCGCCAACTACGCACGGATCTGGAACCGGGAAAAGAACGAGTCGCCGCTGCGCACCTATACCCGCGCCCAGGCCGAAAAGCTGGCCGAAGCGCTGCGCGACCTGCCTGATGTCGTCGTCGACTGGGCGATGCGCTACGGCAACCCTTCAACCGCCAGCATTGCCCAGCGTCTGGTCGACCAGGGTTGCGATCGCATCCTTACCTTCCCGCTCTATCCGCAATATTCGGCGACGACCACGGCAACCGCCAACGATCAGCTGTTTCGCGCGCTGATGAAAATGCGCCGCGCACCGGCCGTCCGCAGCGTGCCGCCCTACTATGACGAGCCGGTCTATATCGAGGCGCTAGCGCGCTCGATCGAACGGCATCTGGCGACACTGGACTTCGAGCCGGAGGTGGTCATCACCTCCTATCACGGCATTCCAAAACCGTATTTCGAGAAGGGCGACCCCTATCACTGCCATTGCCAGAAGACGACGCGGCTGTTGCGCGAACGGCTCGGCTGGGATGACAAGAAACTGATCATCACCTTCCAGTCGCGCTTCGGCGCGCAGGAATGGCTGCAGCCCTATACCGACAAGACGGTGGAAAAACTCGCGCAGGACGGCGTCAAGTCGATCGCTATCGTCAATCCCGGCTTTTCCGTCGACTGCATCGAGACGCTGGACGAGATCGGCCGCGAGGCGGCTGAAACCTTCCACCATGCCGGCGGCAAGAATTTCGCCCATATCCCTTGCCTCAACGATAGCGCGGAAGGGATGGCGGTGATCGAGGCGATGGTGCGGCGCGAACTGTCCGGCTGGGTCTGAACCGGAACAACACAAGCTCCGGGGCGTTAAGGCGCGCCTCCGGAGAATGCGATGCCCCGCAAACTCGACCTCCGAACTGGCCAGCCCGTCTGGTCGGCCTATCGCGCGCCTGCGGTGCCGACGGACGGCCTGGACGTCAACACGGATGTGCTGGTCGTCGGTATGGGCATCAGCGGCGCCATGATGGCCGAGGCGCTGACGGCCGATGGCCATCGGGTGATCTGCATCGACCGGCGCGGCCCGCTGAAGGGCTCGACGGCCGCAACCACCGCACTGGTGGCATTCGAAATAGACCAGCCTCTCTCCACGCTCTCGAAGATGGTCGGCAGAGCTTCGGCCCAGCAGGCCTGGCGACGCTCGCGGCTCGCCGTTTCCAATCTCGCCGGACGCATTGCCGAACTCGGCATCAACTGTGGCCTGAGCCGCATGCCGTCACTCTATCTGGCCGGCACGATGCTTGGTCCGCCGGAACTGCGCGACGAGGCCGAGGCACGTCGGCTAGCCGGCATCGGCGCCATCTGCTTAACCCGACAACAGCTAGCCGAGAAATTCGGCATCGACCGCGAAGGCGCCATTCTCGGCCACGGCAATATCGCCCTCGACCCTCGCAAGCTGACGGCTGGGCTGCTGCTGAAATCCCTGGAGCGCAAGGCACGCTTCTATGCCCCCGTGGAAGCCACAATGATCGAGGACAGCGCCGAAGCTGTTGTCGTCGCGACCAGGGATGGCCCGACCATAACCGCACGACATGTTGTTCTGGCCACCGGCTACGAACTTGTCGACATCGTGCCGGCCGCCGCCCACCGGATCATCTCGACATGGGCGATTGCGACACGCCCGCAACCGCGAAAGCTCTGGCCGGACGCAGCGTTCATCTGGGAAGCGTCGGAGCCGTATCTGTATATGCGCACGACGGTCGACGGCCGGGTCATTTGCGGCGGCGAGGACGAGGATTTTATCGACGAGGCGCGGCGCGACGCGCTGATCGCCGACAAGAGCACACGCATCGCCGAGAAGCTCGGCCTGATAGTTCCGCATCTCGACACCAGACCCGATTTTGCCTGGACCGGCTCGTTCGGCACCACGACCACCGGCCTGCCCTATATCGGCGCCATTCCCCGCCACCCGCGCATCCATGCGGTGATGGGCTACGGCGGCAACGGCATCACCTTCTCGCAGGTCGCTTCCGAGATTGTCCCGGCTTCGATCAACGGGCTGGATGACATGGATGCAAGATTGTTTGCCTTCAACCGCTGAGTGCAACCCTATAAACAATCCATCATCACCTGATTGTAACGCATCTGAAATACACTTAAGTCTTTGGTGAAGTCGGCGGCGCGAGAATGGCTTGTGCGGCCTTCGTCTGAGGGAGAGCCAAATGGATTTCAGTGGTTTCGATATTGCGATTGGTGCACTTGCACTTCTGGTATTGGTGCTGCTGATCAAAGGCATCAGGACAATCCCGCAAGGTTACAATTATACGGTGGAGCGCTTTGGCCGTTACACCAAGACACTGAGCCCAGGCCTCAATTTCATTTTCCCGTTCATCGACCGTATCGGCGCCAAGATGAACATGATGGAGCAGGTGCTTGACGTTCCGAGCCAGGAAATCATCACCCGCGACAACGCCATTGTCGGTGTCGACGGCATCGCCTTTTTCCAGATCCTCAACGCGGCGCAGGCCGCCTACCAGGTTTCCGGCCTGCAGAACGCCATCCTCAATCTGACGATGACCAACATCCGTACCGTCATGGGTTCGATGGATCTCGATGAACTCCTGTCGAACCGCGACGCCATCAACGAGCGCCTGCTGCGTGTCGTCGATGAGGCAGCCCACCCGTGGGGCATCAAGATCACCCGCGTCGAAATCAAGGACATCAACCCGCCGGCCAACCTTATCGAATCGATGGGCCGGCAGATGACCGCGGAACGCAACAAGCGTGCCCAGATCCTTGCCGCCGAAGGCCTCAAGCAGTCGCAGATCCTCGAGGCCGAGGGCCGCAAGGAAGCCGCCTTCCGCGATGCCGAGGCGCGCGAACGTTCGGCCGAGGCGGAAGCCCGCGCCACCCAGGTGGTGTCGGAAGCGATCTCCAAAGGCGATGTGCAGGCGCTGAACTACTTCGTGGCGCTGAAATACACTGAAGCGCTTGGCAGGATCGGCACGGCCACCAACAGCAAGATCGTGCTGATGCCCTTCGAGGCATCGTCGCTGATCGGTTCGCTCGGCGGCATTGGCGAAATCGCCAAGGAAGTCTTCCGCAGCGAAGGCACGACCGGCTCGCAGAGGCAGGCCGCGCGCCCGCCGGTCGTTCGCCCAACCGACAACTGAGGTCGAAACCAATGATCGACCGCATCGTTTCCGAACTCGGCCCGTGGAACTGGATGGTACTCGGTTTCATCCTGCTGGTGATGGAAGTCATCGCGCCGGGTATCTTCATGCTGTGGATCGGCATCGCCGCGCTGATCATCGGCGCCGTGTCGCTGCTGGTCTGGGACGCCGGCTTCTGGACCTGGCAGGTCCAGGTCCTCGCCTTCCTGGCGCTGTCGCTGGTCTCGGCCTATGTCGGCAAGAAGCTGGTCGGCAGCCGCAACGACCCGACCGACCAGCCGCTGCTCAACCGGCGCGGCGCGCAAATGGTCGGCAGGATGGCGACACTTGCCGAGCCGATCCGGGACGGACGCGGGCGCATCAAGCTGGGCGATACGCTGTGGCGTGTCTCCGGCCCGGATTTGCCGGCCGGCACGCAAGTGCGCGTGACGGGCGCGGCCGATACGGATCTGGAACTGACCGTCGAGGCGGTCTGAATTCTTGAAACCCACCGCTTGGACAAGGTGTGTTGAGATTCAGGTCAGGCCGAGTCGAAAACGGTGGGTTCCGAGAACCGGAGCGGAGCGTACTTTGGGTACGTGAGCACCGGAAGCGCAGGAAACCGTCGTTTGCAGGCCGGCATCACCTTAAGATCAGCACACCTTAGGCGGCGCCGATACGCAGCAGGTCGTGCAGGTGGATGAGGCCGACTGGTTTCCGGCCCTCCACCACCATCAGGCTGGTGATGGCCGAATTGTTGATCGTCTGCAGCGCCGTTGCCACCAGCGTGTCCGGCGTCGCGGCCTTCGGGCCTTTTGTCATCACTTGATCCACCGTCATCGCCAGCAGGTTGCTGCCGATGTGCCGGCGGATGTCGCCATCGGTGATGATGCCGACCAGCGCCCCGTCGGCGTCGGTGATCGCGACGCAGCCAAATCCCTTGCGCGACAGTTCCAGGATCGCGTCCTGCATGCCGGTGCCCGCAACCACCAGCGGCAGCCTGTCGCCGACATGCATGATCTCGCGGATCTGCGTCAGGTTTGCGCCGAGCTGGCCGCCCGGGTGGAAGGTGCGGAAATGGTCCGGCGTGAAGCCGCGCGCTTCCAGCAGCGCAATCGCCAGCGCGTCGCCCATCACCAGTTGCAGCAGCGTCGATGTCGTTGGCGCCAGGCCGTGCGGGCAGGCCTCGGGAGCGCGCGGCAAAAGCAGCACCACGTCCGCCGCCCGCGCCAGCGCCGACGTCTCTCCGGCGGTGATGGCGATCAGCGGGATGGAGAAACGCCTGGAATAGGCGACGATGCCCATCAGTTCCTTGCTTTCGCCCGACCACGACATAGCGATGATGGCGTCGTCCCTGGCGATCATGCCGAGATCGCCGTGGTTGGCTTCGGCGGGATGGACAAAGAAAGCCGGCGTGCCGGTCGAGGCCAGAGTCGCCGCGATCTTCGAACCGATATGGCCGCTTTTGCCGACACCGGTGACGATGAGCCGGCCTTCAATCCCCGAGATCGTCTCGACGGCCTGGGCGAAAGGCCCGGCCAATCCGTTCTCCAAGGCCTCGGCA
>NZ_RZOM01000023.1:0-15354 GCF_003999175.1 Mesorhizobium sp. M7A.F.Ca.ET.027.03.2.1
GTGCGCGGTATTGACCTCCACATCCGCGACGGCGAGTTCACCGTTCTGGTTGGTCCGTCCGGCTGCGGCAAGAGCACCCTGTTGAGGACCATCGCCGGACTGGAGGAGAGTTCACAAGGCACGATCGAGATCGGCGGCGAGGTGGTCAATGATTTCAGGCCGCGCGACCGCGACGTGGCAATGGTGTTCCAAGATTATGCGCTCTATCCGCATATGAGCGTGGCCAAGAACATTGGCTTCGGCCTCAAGGCTCGCAAGATGCCGAAGCCAGAGGTGGAGATGCGCGTTGCCGAGGCGGCGCGCATGCTTGGCATCACTCCCTTGCTGGGGCGTTTTCCGCGCCAACTGTCCGGTGGCCAGCGCCAGCGCGTCGCCATCGGCCGCGCCATAGTCCGCAACCCCCGCATCTTTTTGTTCGACGAGCCGCTGTCCAATCTCGACGCACAGCTTCGCGACGAAATGCGCGGCGAGATCAAACGCCTTCACCAGGACATTGCCACAACGATGATCTACGTCACCCATGACCAGATCGAAGCAATGACGTTGGCTGACCGCATCGTGCTGATGCGCGACGGCCTGATAGAGCAGCAGGGCGCGCCACTCGAGTTGTTCGAGCGCCCAGCCTCGACCTTCGTCGCTGGGTTCCTGGGTTCGCCGCGGATGAGCTTCCTGCCAGGCACCCTTGCCTTGGAGGGAAGCACCGCCGCCATCCGGCTCGCGGACGCACTGCTGCCTTTAGCGCCCGGCAGGGGGCTGCAGGGCGTCGCAGACGGACAGAAGGTGCTGCTCGGGTTGAGACCGGAGCACCTCACTCGTGCGCACACTGCCACGCCGGCGCAGGGCACGTTTCGCTATGAGGCAACAATCGACCTGCTGCAGCCGACCGGCTCGCGCAGCTACGCGACATTCCGACTTGCGGGTGCGCCGGTGATGGCGGAGTTGCAGGCGCACGACGTCAGCCGTCCTGGGGAGAAGCTGGCGATCGACATCAACATGAAACGGGCATCGATCTTCGACGCCACGACGGAGCGGGCACTTTGACCTCGACAGCTTCTCTGGCAGTCCGCTTGTGTGGCACCGAACAGCTCGAGGAACCGCCGCGCACACTGCGCGCCGGCTCCCTGTCGCTCGCGTTCGACAATGGGGCGTTGCGTTACATCCGCATTGGGACGATCGAGGTTTTGCGCGGAATCTCGTTCCTTGTACGGGACGAAAACTGGGGAACATGTACCCCCGTTCTCGATGATCTGCGGATCGACGAGAGGCCGGATGCGTTCGCCATTGAATACCGTGGAACATGTGCCGCAACATCGGGCCGCCTGGTTTACCGGGCCCGGATCTCGGGCAGTAGCGATGGCGCACTGTCGTTTGTGGCAGAAGCAGAGCCCGAGACCGACCTTTTGACCAACCGGACCGGCTTCGTCGTGCTGCATCCGATCGCGGCTTTGGCCGGCAAGCCGGTGAGGGTGCTGCATCAGGATGGTCTCGAAAGGCTTTCGCTTTTTCCAGACGTTATTGATCCTGAATGTCCGTTTACTGACGTGCGCGCGTTGTCGCATGAGATCGCGCCTGGGATCTGGGCCACCTGCACCATGGATGGTGATGCCTTTGAGATGGAGGACCAACGCAACTGGTCTGATGCCTCCTATAAGACCTATGTTCGTCCCCTGCGTCGCCCGTGGCCCTACAGACTGCCCAAGGGTGAGAAATTCACGCAGGCCGTCCGGCTTCATGTGTCGGGGACGCTTTGTAGGGGGACGTCTGAAAACCCCAACCCACCGATCAACGTGACAATTGGCGGACCGGCCGGCCGAGTGCCTCGCATTGGCGTCGGCGTCGCCGCCGGGGAAGCCAGGCACGCCCTTGAAACCTCCGATCTAATTCGGCAATTGGCTCCGCAGTGGATGGTCTGCCAGGTCGATCTCCGTCTCGGCCACGGTCACGATGAACTTGAACGCTACGCAGCGCTGACCCGGTTGATCGGGGCAAGCGTCGTACTGGAGATCATAACCAGGGGAACGCTGGATCCGTTCGGCGAGTTGAAGCCGGTCGCGGACGCTGTCCGTCGCCTCGGCCTCGCTCCAGAGGCTGTCTGCGTCTTTCCGGCGCAGGACATGAAATCGGTACAGCCGGGAGCAACATGGCCGGCGATGCCAAGCTTCCACGAAAACTACTCCGCGGCGCGCCGGGCTTTCCCGGGTGTAACGCTGGGCGGCGGCATGGCCGCGTACTTCACCGAGCTCAATCGCAAGCGCCCGCCAGGAGAGGCGCTCGACTACGCGACCTTCACCACCTGTCCAAGCGTGCACGCTGCAGACGATGTGTCGGTGATGGAGACGCTTGAAGTCATTCCCCATCTGATCCGCTCTGCCCGTGCCTTCATGGGCGAACGCTTGCCGCTGCGTGTGGGCCCCAGTCAACTCGGCTGCCGCGAGAACCCTTACGGAGCCTCCACGGCGCAGAACGAAGCGAACGGTCGCGTCTGCCTCACCCGCATCGATCCTCGCCAGCGCGGGCTATTCAATGCGGCTTGGATCGTCGGCTATTTCGCGGCCTGCGCCCGCGAGGGCATCGAAGCCGTCGCCTTCGGTGACTTCACCGGCCCATTTGGTTTCGTCTACAGGAGAGGCAATTTCGCGCAGCCGTGGTTCGACCAACAGGATGGCCCAATGGTGTATCCCGCTTTCCATATCATGGCAGGCCTATCAAAGCTCGGTGGCGCCAGTCTGCTGTCGGTGGGAACTTCCGGAATTGACAGCATCGCGGCGATCGCCGCCGAAAAAAACGGGAGCACGACGCTTTGGCTTTCTAACCTTACTGCCAAGAGGCAATCCGTGCGGCTTTCGGGTATGCCGGTCGGCGCGCGCATTTGTCTTCTTTCTGCCGACCATTTCGAGCGGGCGGCCGCCGATCCGAACTTCATGGGAGGGTTCGGACGACAGTTGGATGAGCAATTAATTCTGGACGCCTACGCTGTGGCGCGGGTCGATCTGCACGGTTCGTGTTCGATTTAGCCCCGCGTAGGTGGATTGAGGCGTTGATCGCCCGACGCTTCGCAGCCGAAACCGCTGAAACCGGGCTCGGCCAAGGTTTCGCTGAAGACTATTCTGGAAAGTCCGGAAGGGCGCTGATCCACATTACTAAATAGCTGCTAAAAACAAAAGTAGCATAACATGCATACTGGTACGTCTGGAATTATCTGGCATTTCACGGGTTTACCACTCCGGAATTATGGGATCGCTTGTGGAAGAACCGGTCGACCGGCCGTGGAACGATTTTTTGGCCCATCGGTCAATCTGACGCCAGGCGGCCACCAGGGCGCCGGTCCGACTTTCTGCCGATCAGCCCCAAGCGCCCGCTGACCGGCCCGCCTACCTGATCGTCATCACGACGCACGAAACGGACACGAGTAGCGGCAAAACGAACGGGCTCCGCGAAGTGCACCTGTAGCCCTTTTGTTCGGATAGCTGGTAACGGGGTCAAAAGGGGGTTGGCTACTGCGCCATTCAGTAGGGCGGCACGTCCGGACGAGACTGGGGCAAGGCAATCTCTCCAGGGCGTACCATCACATAATCCTCGAAATGATAAGGGCCCATCTGCACAGGCTCCAAGCTCTCGACGGTGAAGCCTTGCGACTTGTAGAACGCGATGGCTGTCTCATTGCGATCGCTTACGTAGAGGGCCTGCGGGTGCTGCCTCCCGTAATGGTCTCTGATCGTCGCGATAAGCTGCTTTCCCAGCCCCATGCCTCGAACGGACGGCAGCAGGTAAAGCTTTTTGATCCACAGCCGCCCGTCTTTCAAGTAGGCCGACGCATAGCCAATATCTTTCCCGTCAACCGAGGCGATCCAGTACAGGTGGCCTCGCTCGCGCATGTCCGCGCCAAGCGTGTTAAGCGAATACATGTCCGCTACCATTGGTGGGATCAGGTCGGCGCCGATCAACGGCGCATAGTGCGCTGGCCAGATGATCAGAGCCAGATCCCGGACCCGGTTCAGACCTGCCGCGTCGATCTGTGTAATATCGGCGTTCGCCACGTGCCCAACCCCTGTGAAATCCATTGCCCCGGCTGAACATTACGCAATGCAAACGCGTTCGCAAGGCAGGGTTCATAGAGGGCGGCCGGCGCCAAGGGTTGGGAGTTATGGGTCTCGACGCCGGCCAAGCGGACGCTCAGGCCCGCCGCCTATCCTAAATGGCCGATTCGTGGGCGTGCCGTTATGGTGCGATCGCGGCAGGGAACCCCGTTGACCAATGCTTGCGCCACTCCAATTCCCGCAGACGATCAAGCCTACAGAATTCGCTGATTGTCCTAGTTTAATTCTCCGGCCGGGGCGCTCAGCGAGAGCGAATGCCTGCAGGTTCCTGACCTTGACGGTTTCCTGATCCGCATTGGCATAATCGAGTAGAACGCCGCTCTGGCGATATCCTTGTTGGCCGTTTTGGGATGCTCTTTCGAGCAGCCTTGAAGAGTGCTTGGGCGACATCTCCGGCGTGACCATCTCGTAAGGGTTTCGCTAATCGCACGCGTCTCACTCGCCTTCAAGACAAGTTCCTCTGCCCAGGCGCGCTGCCACCACATCAATGACCAATGCTTTGAGCCAACAAATATAGGTCTCAATATGTGAAAAGCCCCACCGGCAGGGAGCTGAGGGGGCTTGCCCTAGGAGGAGGTCGCGCTTTGGCGTTCATGCTCACCACCGGAAAGTTACGACGACAATGTGGCAACGGATGTCTGTTTCGGGCGCGGTTCGGCGAAATTTCCGCCAGCGTCCCGGATTCTCGCGGCGGTCCGGGCTCTTCTCGCGCGGCTTCTCACACTTCGCGCGCTATCGAACCGCAAGTCCAAGCACCTGGCTGGGCGCTCGGGACGGCCCAGCACGAGCGCTCAGGAAACTCTCGTTGCATTCCTGCTGGGCGCTGCGGCCGGTGCTGTTGCGGTCGCCGATGATGAGCTGCGGCATACCTTCATCACCTGGTTGCGCGTCAATGTGAAATACCGATTTTCACTCTGTTGGGGCCTCGACGCTTTTTTGCTGGCCGGAGCGCTGACTAGAAGGAGAGGTGAACGGCGGCCTTGCGCCTAATAAAGGTCGTCAAAGCCCAACTCGACGTTCGTCAGAAGCGGACCTTGAGAGCGCCTGCAGAAGGCACCGGGGGGCAGTACTATCACACCCTCAGCACAAGTGCCCCGGTTGTCCTCCTAGCCTCGAGGTCGCGATGAGCGTCGGCAGCCCGTGCCAGATCATATTGCCTGGGCGCGCCGATCTTGATCACACCTTGGCGCAAAGCTGCGAAAAACCGGTTGATGTGAGGACCAAGCTTTTCGGGGCTGTCCGTGTAATGGGCGTAGTTCGGACGGGAAATGGTGATCGACTTCGAAGAGAACCTACCGATGTCCCAATTTCCCACAGGTCCCGAGGCCTGACCGAAACTGACGAGATGGCCACGGATACCCAATGCGGCCAACGATCCACCGAACGTGTCATTGCCGACGGCGTCATAGGCGACATCTGCGCCCTTGCCTTCGGTCAAACGCATGACGGCCTCGGCGAAATTCTCTCTGGAGTAGACGATCACGTGATGGGCGCCGAGGCGTTCCACGATCCGGGCCTTGTCGTCGCTCGAGACGGTGGCGATCACCGTCGCGCCGAGATGGCGTGCCCATTGCATCAGCAACTGGCCGACCCCGCCAGCTGCCGCATGGATGAGCACGAAGGACCCGGGCTTCACGGGATAGACGTCGTGGAGCAGGAAGCTCGCGGTAATGCCTTTCAACAGACCTGCCGCGGCAGTTGCATCGGCAATATCGTCCGACAAGTGAACCAAAAGGTCCGGTGCCATGTTGCGTCGTTCGCAGTATGAGCCGACCGGCGGGCATGCGTAAGCAATCCGGTCGCCGACTGAAAAGCCCGAAACTTCGGGGCCGACCGCTGCAATGACGCCTGCGGCTTCCATGCCTGGAACGGCTGGCGGCTGCAGGAGATCGAAATAGCCGGTCCTGCAATAGACGTCGATGAAGTTGACCCCAATGAATGTGTGACGGATCTGGACCTCGCCACGCGATGGCGGCGCCAAGCCGATCTCCGCAAGCCGCAGAACCTCCGGTCCTCCGTGGCGCTCGACGAGGATCGCTTTGGTCCGTGTGCCCTGGGCGCTGGCTCCAGGTGGCTCCAGCTGGCGCCTCTCGGGGATCAACTCCGGCACTGGTTGCTGTGACCTAGCCTGGGTTGGGTCGCCAATAGGCCTTCCGTTCAAGAGCCGGCGGACCGCCTCAAAACCGGCGAGGTAGATGCCTTCAGTAACCAGCTTGACGAGTTCATCACGGCGATGCGCTGGCGGATGAAACTCTGATGACCATTCCCAGAAGGTGGCGTTGCCGTCCGTTACCGGCTTCAGCCGGATCGACGCGACATACCCCATCAAGGGCAACGGCGCTTCCAGCAGGCAGTAGCTCAGCCGTCGATCCTTGTCGGACAATGCCAGGAGTTGTTCGCGCAGTTCGCTGCCATCCGCAAGCCGGAAATGGCGCACGGCGCCGATCGCATCGGCCGCATCACCGCCCTCGATCTCGCTGAAGGAAATTGCCGGATGCCAGCGCTCATGCCCGTTAAAATCGCGCAGAACAGACCAGACGTCCTGGACAGGCGCGTTGATGATCGTGCTCTGGCAAACCTTGACCATTCGTCGATGTCAGCGCGCGAAGCGCTGTTTGAGCGCCGTGAAGGCGCTCTGGAATACGCCCGTGCCGATCTGCTGCATCAATACGCTTTCACGCTCGGGTGCACAGTCGAACTCGGCCTGCCATTCGGCGAACGTCATGTTGCCGTCGGTGACAGGGGTCAGGGAGAGTGTGGCTATGTAGTTCTCGATCCCCATAGGGCTTTCCAGCATCGCATAGCTGCAGGATAGGTCGTAGTCAGACAGAGCCAGCAGTTTCTCCCTGATCCGGCCGCCGTCCTTCAGCGTGAAATTGCGAATGCAGCCGATCTGGTCCGGATGCGCGTTCTGTTCGATGCGGCTCTCCGCTACGAACGGCGTCCAGCTTGGCAAGCCATTGAAGCTTCGGACAAGTTTCCAGACTTCCACAGCTGGCGCATTGATCGTCGACGACACATAGATCTTCGGCATTGGGTAACCCTACGGCTTCACTGGTCGCGATCGTCATCGTCGGTTTCCTTGCCGCTCTTTGCTTTGCCTTTCTTGTCGCGGCTGAGGCTGGCTATGTCCTTGGCGTCTCGCAAAACGTCCGTCATGCGGCCGAGCGATCCGCCCTCGATGCCGATCTCCTTCATCAGATTGTCGATCATCGGCGCCTGCACCCTGTAACGCAGCGCTGAATCGATGACCTCGTCGGTGACGTTGCGGCTGCCGCCCTGGCCACCGTTGATGCCCTCGACATGCAGGATCTTGATGCCTTCGATCTTCTCCATCGGCTTGACGCTCTCGCGGATGATGCCTTCCATATGGTCCAGCAACTTGCCGCGCAGGCGCCCCGCGCGGGCTTCGTCGGAAAGCAGGTTCTCGGCCTCGTTGAGCTGCCTGTGACCGGCGGCGTCGACCTCGTAGCGCTGGGCTGCGGCCAGGGCATGGATCTTCTCCGCTTCCGCCGAAGCGACAGCAGCGATCTTCTGCGCTTCCGCCAGGCTCTTGGCCGCCTTCATCTCGGCGTCGGCGGCCGAGGTGATGCGCAGGGCATCGCGCTCGGCTTCCCGGGCGGCGCCGATGAGATCGGTCAGCTTGCGGCGCTCGGCAATCTCGCGCTCACGGGCGGTGAAGGCCTGTTCCTCCGCCTGAATGGCCTTTGCACGAACGGCTTCCGATGCGGCGATCGCGGACGAACGCTCCTGTGTTTTCTTGGCGATGTCGATAGCCTTCTGGATCTCGGCGATCTCGATCTTCTGGTCGCGATCGACACCGAGCTGGCGCATGTCGCGATCCTTGATCAAGCGGGCCTCCTCAATGCCGCGCTCGGTGGTGATGCGGGCGCGTTCCACCTCTTCGCCGGCAGAAATCTCGGCTTCCTCGAACGCTTGGCGCTTGGCGATCTGCAACGCTTCAAGGTGGCGCTCGCGAGCGATCCTCACCTCGTCAATGGCGCGCTCCTGCGCGATGCGCGCGGTTTCCGTGGCCTGGTTCTCAACAATCTCGGCGCGGCGCTTTTCAGCCTCTGCCTTCGTGACTTCCAGCGCCTTCTCTGCCAACGCGATCTGTCGCTCAAGCTCCGCGATCTCGAGCACCTTTTTGCGCTCGATCTCCAGTCCGCTCTGCGCGCCTTCGCGCTCGATGCGGGCCTTTTCCAGCGACAATTCCAGGGCGATCTGCTCCCGCTCTGTCAATTCGCGCATTTTCATCTCAGTTTCATCGAGGGATCGGCGGCGGGCGATCTCGCGCCGCTGTGTGTCCTCTTCGCTCTTGATACGCTCTTCCGTGATGTTCCTTTCCTGATTCAGCCGGGATTTTTCGACGGCTTCGCGCGAGGACAACTGCGCCTGTTCCGATTCCTGGTCGCGGAGCGCGCGCTCTATGGCCAGCTCAGAACGTTGCGACGCACGACGGATTTCGACCTCGCGCTCCTGTTCGAGCCGGGCATATTCGGTGTCACGGTCGATCTCCAAAACCTTGCGCTGCGTATCGAGGTTCTGGTTGCGGATATCGACGAGGGTGCGCTGTTCAATCTCGTTGCGCATCCGGCGGCGAGTTTCGATGGATTCCGTCAGTTGCGTCAGACCCTCGGCATCGAAAGCGTTGGACGGATCGAAATACTCAAGGCTGGTCTGGTCGAGGTCGACGATAGCGACACTCTCAAGTTCGAGGCCGTTTGCGGCTAGCGATTCGGAGGCAAGCGTGCGCACCTTGGCCGCATAGTCGCCGCGCAACTCGTGCATTTCCTCCAGGCTCATCTGCGCAGCGATCGTGCGCATAGCGCCAGCGAATTTTCCCTCAAGCAATTCGCGCAGGCTTTCAGGCTGCAATGTGCGTCGACCAAGTGTTTGCGCGGCGGCGGCGACCAATTCGCGGCTTGCTCCGACCCGCACGAAGAACTCGGCGATCAGGTCGACGCGCATCCGGTTCTTGGTGATCAACGCGTGAGCGTCTTCGCGACGCACCTCGATGCGCAGCACGTTCATGTTGACGGGAGTTATTTCGTGCAGGACCGGTATGACGAAAGCGCCGCCATTGACGACCACTTTCTCGCCCATGAAACCGGTTCGCACGAACGCAGTTTCCTTGGTGGAGCGGCGATACAGCCATCGCAGGATATAGACAGCAATCACGACGATGATCGCGGCGACGATCAACCACAAAAGGAACGTGCCAAAAGTCTGCGCGGCCATTTTTCTACCCTCCCAAACAGGATGCGATCGACCGAAGCCGACCGGCTTGATTTTCTTGAAGCTGTCGAACTGCAGATCGGGTCATGCGCGCCTCTGCAGTTTCGGTCCGATTGCATGGAATGCAGTGATCACCGCATCGATGAATGGCGCATCGTTGATGTTGGATCGGACCCGCTGAACCACACGCAGTGAGGTCTGGCGCACGGTTTTCTGGATCGCCTCGAACAGCGCATTGTCGGCTTCCGGATCGTGGAATGGCTGGCCGGGTGCGTCGAGCATCGAGACGCCGCCTTCGGGCAGGAGAAAGCGCACAGGCCCGTTCATGGAATTCAGCCGCGCGCCGATCCATTCGCCAAACTGCCGGTTTTCGTCCCTGGTGGTGCGCATCAGGGTGACGTTGGGATTGTGGACGACGAACTTCCGACTTTTGAATTTCTCCGGCACACTGTCGCGCGGACCGAAATTGACCATGTCTAGCGCGCCGGTGGATCCGACATAGGGCAAGCCCGTGCGTATCGCCGCACCGAAGCGATCGTCGCTTGCCGGGAACACGCCGCCGACCACCATGTCGGCTATTTCAGTCGTTGTCAGGTCGATGAAGGCCGACAGCATTCGGGAATCGGCGAGGTTCTCCATGGCCCGGCCACCAATGCCTGTCGCGTGGAAAACCAGGCAGTCATAATCCGCTTCCAAACGTTTGGTCACGGCCTGCACTGCGGGTGTGGTGACGCCAAACATGGTGATGCCGACAGCCGGACGTGCCAGCTTTCGTTTGGCCTCCCAGGCTTCGCCGGAAGGCAACTGTGCGACCATACCCGCCATAGCGTGCGCAGCGTTGCCCAGGACGGCCTCGGTGATCGAGTTGAGGCCCTGAACATCTGCGACCGAGTGGAACATCATGATATCGGCGCCACCGACATATTTGCCGACGTCGCCGGCTGCGACAGTGGACACCATCAGTTTGGGGATGCCTACCGGCAGGGCGCGCATACCGGCGGTGGCCATAGTCGTTCCACCTGAGCCGCCGGCTGAAATCACCCCGCCGAGGCGTGGCTCGCGTTCGATCCAGCGGGCAAAGGCCTCGGCCATTGCCGCGACCGAGCTACCGCGGTCATTCGAAAACACCGCCGCCGATCCTCGCGCATGCATGCCTGCGACCTGCATAGCGGGAACGTCCGCGCTCGACGGTCTTCCCGAGGTGGAGAGGTCGACTGTGCGAACGGGGATCCCCAGCGATTTCAGACGATCGGCCACGAACCGCAGTTCCTTCGCCTTCGTGTCGAACGTTCCGGCGACAAGAACGGTGCGGCCGATCCGCTCGGCGAAGGGGATGGCGAAGACCTTTTTCAGTTCGTCTCGAGGATTGTGTTTTTCGACTGCCGCTTGGCGCATGGCTGCAACCGGCACGTTCCACCGGTTTGGCAGCTCAGTGACCGGACGAAAGACCCCATTCTGAACCACCGGCTCTGTGCGTGTGCCTGCCCGATCAATGCGGTAGACCTCCGCCAGTTGCTCTTGCGCTTCGGCAATTGCGGCTGGAGAAACAGCAGGTTCATCGGAGTGGCGGCCAACGCCGAGCAGGCGTTGCTGCAAGTCGCGATCGGCAGCAAGAGCCGAGGCTTCCATGACCCGGTTGATGCGCCCGTTGACCATGATCGCGACGCGGTCCGACACCGCCGTTGCAACACCGATATTCTGTTCGATGACGAGGATCGCCATCTCGCCTTCTTCCGCCAGGCTGACGAGCATGCGCTCGACCTGTTCGACAATGACCGGCGCCAGCCCTTCGGTCGGCTCATCCATGACCAGCAGTTTAGGGTCGCTCAGCAGCGCACGCGAAATGGCCAGCATCTGCTGCTCGCCACCCGACAGTTGAGAGCCGCCATTGCTCTTGCGTTCCGCCAGGCGCGGAAAGGTCTGGTAGACACGCTCGACCGTCCAGTTGGCGTCGCGTTTCGACGACATCCGCAAATGCTCATCCACGGACAGGCTTGGCCAGACTCGCCTGCCTTGCGGGACGTAGCCGACGCCGAGGCGGTGGATCTCGTGCGGTTCGAGCGATGATATCTCTCGACCGTTGACTCGAATGGAACCGGATTGTGCGCGCTTCAGGCCAGTGATGGTGTTGCACAGTGTCGTCTTGCCCATGCCATTGCGGCCGACGACCGACAACACGCCGGTTTCCAAAGTCAGCGAGACGCCCTGCAGCGCATGACTTTGGCCATAGTAGACCTGAAGGTCCTCGATCTTGAGAACCGCCTTGCCTGAGGAAGCGGCGCGCTCAGCCATGCTTGCCTCCAAGGTAGATTTCCTGGACCTCAGGATCGGCCTCGATCTCCTGGGGCGTGCCTTCCTTGAACAGTCGGCCATTGTGCATCATCGAGACATATTCGGAGACACGAAGCGCCACGTCGAGATCATGCTCGATGATGACATAGCCGATGTGCTTGGGAAGGCCGTTCAGGATCGCAACCAGATCACGGCGCTCTGTCGGGGACAGACCGGCTGCGGGTTCGTCGAACAGTATGAAACGCGGTGCGCCGGCGAGCGCCAGAGCGATCTCCAGCTGTCTTTGCTGACCATGGCTTAGCGTCGCCACCAACGCGTCGCGGTCGCCGTCCAGATGCACGGCGTGGAGGATCGACTCGGCCTGAACCCTGTTGACGTCATTCAACCGCGGCCGAAGCAATGAGAACCGGCGGCGCGACACTCCACGGCACGCTAGGAAGATCGAATCCAGAACCGACAGCCCCTTGAACAGCTGCGAAATCTGGTAGGTCCGCCGCAAGCCACGCCTGATGCGTTCATGTGCGGGCAGATCGGTTATGTCTTCGCCGAAGAAACGGATGCGCCCTGCGGTTGGCAAGAAGTCGCCGGTCACCGCGTTGAAAAGCGTCGTCTTGCCGGCGCCGTTGGAGCCGAGGACCGCGCGCCGTTCACCGGCCGCGATCCTCATATTGATGCCGGAGAGCGCCACCAGAGCACCGAAGTGACGCGCGACGCCGTCCAGTTCCAGTGCGTAAGCACCGGTTCCTTGCAGACGGGAAGCCATGTCATTCTCGGCCACTGGCGCGCGCTCCTGCGTTCGACCGATTATGGGCAGCTCGGATTGTCGCGGCTCACCGCGCCCAGCGCAGTGAAGTCCGCTTCAGCGATGCCGAGTGTCTGGTTTACCTGCGGAACCACTTTGATCAGCTTGTTCAACAGCGTCCCGTCTTCGTTTTCAGTCACCTCCGTCAGGAAGATGTCGGCAATCGCATTGCGGTTCTTGTCGAGCGAAACCTTGCCCGTCGGCGTCTCAAAAGAGAGCAACGAAAGGGTTTCGCGGAGCTTCGCACCACCATCCGACACATCGCCACCGACCTTGTCGAGGCCAAGCAGCGCGGCTTTCATGTTGATGTAGTAGGCGTGGGCAAACAGCGACGGCGACGGGAATGCACCTGGCTGCTTTTTGTAAGCCTCGACAAACTTGGTCCAGGAAGGGTTGTCATTCGTGTCGGCCGTCGGACCGGCCGAAGGCGTTCCAACGAGCACGTCACGCAGCTTGCCCTTGGCCGTGAGCACTGTCTGATCGACAGTGATCGAGCCACCGATCAGCGGGGCCGCACCGCCGGACTGCTGGTATTGAGTCAGGAAGTTCACGGCATCTGCACCGCCAAGTGCCACATAGATTGCGTCGACATTGTCGGGGATGGCAGCGATGACCGAGGAGAAATCCTTGTTGCCGATCGGCACCCAGGACTTCGACGGCACGTGTCCACCTGCCTTGCAGAATTCAGCCATGAAGCCGAACACCTGCGTGTAGGGAAACGAATAGTCCTCCGCGACGGTTGCTACGGTCTTGTAGCCCTTGTCCTTGAAGGCGTAAGTGCCGAGGCCTGCCATCCACTGCGCGCCATCGGTTCCAAAGCGGAAGAAGTTCGGGGCAGGATCCCGGAAAGTCGTGTCCTGGGCAGCAGAGGCGCCATTCAGGAACGTGACGGTCGGCTGGGTCTTGGCATAGTCCTTGACGGCCAGGCCTTCGTCACCAGAAAGCGGGCCGATCAGAACCTTGACGCCATCCTGTTCGACCAGCTTGCGGGCTGCGCGCACCGCACTGTCGGGCGACGCATCGGACGATCCCTTGACGATCTCGATTTTTTTGCCGGCCACGGTGCCGGCGACCTCTTCCACGGCAGTCATTGCGCCGCGCTCGCTATCTTCGCCAAGCACCGTGAAGGGCCCTTCGAAGGTCGCAAGCAGACCAATCTTGATGGTGTCGTCAGCAGCGAGAGCCAAGGACGGAGCGGTCAGTCCGCTCGCCAATGCCAAAGCCAGTAATGTGCGTCTGTGCATCTTCATTATTTCCTCCCTTGATTGACAGAGTTATGCAGTTCATTCCGCCCGGCCGTCACAGGCCGGGGCGCAAGGACTCCTGAGAAAAGTTGGGCTTGAACTTTGCCCACAACCCAAGAATTCCGTCTGGTGAAATGAAAACGATCACCAGGAAGACCAGGCCGATCAGCGTGTTGAAACGCTCGGCCCCGACGAGATCGATCGCGAACGTCTGCATCAGGACGACGACGAGGGCGCCAAGGAACGGCCCGATCGGATGCCGCAGGCCGCCAATGACAGCGATGATCAGAACATCGATTGCAGCGTCCACACCTATGGTGCCGGGCGAGACGCGGCCGTTGAACCAGACCAGGAGCACACCGGCCAAGCCACCTATGATGCCGGCCAGGAACCAGGCGAACACCTTGTGCGCGGTGACGTTGAAGCCCAGAGCGCGCATCCGGCGCGGATTGTCACGGATCGCCTGCAGGGTCAGCCCGAACGTTGACCTGGAGCCGTAGAGGATCGCGGCATAGGCGAGCACCGAGAACCCAAGGCACAGATAATAGAACGCCTTCGGATCGCGCCAGTTCACGCCCCAGAAAGCTGGGGCGCGTATGCCGGCATAGCCCGAATGACCATTGAAGATCGCGTAGTTCTGCTGCGCGAAGTAGAAGGTGGCGGTGGCAATCGCCAGCGTGATCATGATGGTGTAGATGCCTTCGGTGCGGACCGATATCCATCCGATCAGGGACGAGGCGATCGCCGCGATCAGGATCGCAACCGGGGCTGCAATCCACCACGGCCAGCCAAAGCCAAGAAGATGGCTGTTGTTGTCGCCGAAGATCGCGATGCAATAGGCAGCGATGCCGGCAACGGTGATCTGAGCCAGGCTGACCATGCCGCCGTAGCCGGCGAGCATCATCAACGACAGCCCAAGCATGCCAAAGATCAAGGAGTAGCCGCCGATCTGCGTCAGGAAGAAATCCGACGCCACCAACGGATACAGAACCAGCGCGATGCCGAGGAGAATGTGGCCCGCGCCAATTTTGTCCAGCCAGTTTGGCTGGGTTGCGACGGGCGTGGATTGGAGGCTTATGGTCATCGTGATTTGCCCATGATGCCTTGCGGCCGGATCGCAAGTGTCACGACCATGATGATGAAGGTCAGCACGACGCCATAGGTCGGGAAGTAGACGAGGCCGAGTTGCTCGGCCAGACCAATGAGAAGCGCGCCTATGGCTGCGCCTGATATCGAGCCCATCCCGCCAACGATGACAACCACGAGCGAGGCCAGCAGGTAACGAATGTCTTCGCCCGGCGCGACGGACAGCGCCGATCCGCCAACGACGCCGGCAAAGCCGGCAAGTCCGGCGCCGACCGCAAAGACGATGGCAAAGACCGCATGCACGTTGACGCCGGACGCCGAGAGCATCGCGCGGTCGTCGACGCCGGCGCGGATCATCATGCCGATGCGGGTCTTGTTCAGCATCAGCCACAGGCCGATGCCAATGACGATGGCGGCGGCCAGCACGGCTATCCGATAAAATGGGTAGGTAAGAAAGACCGATGCGCCGTTGGATCGGACTGCCGTTATAACCGGCAAGGTCACTGCACCGTCCAGCCATTCCGGCACCGCGATCTGGTAAGTGCCGCCGGCCCAGACGGCAAGCATCAGGTCGGCAGCGACAATGGAGATGCCG
>NZ_RZOM01000240.1:0-6594 GCF_003999175.1 Mesorhizobium sp. M7A.F.Ca.ET.027.03.2.1
AAAGACGCCGCCGCCGACATCCTCGCGCATTGTGCCCGGATTGGAGGCGGCAGGCACGTAAGCGCCGGACACCTGGCCGCGTCGGTCGATATGGGCGCCGCCTATGGCCAGTATTTTCGCGGATTTCAGCATGCCGACGATATGACCTTTGTTATTCCAGCCGCACAAGCGCTAGGTGCGACTGAGCTTCGCATGCGAGGCGGCGATTCGGCAGGTCGAAACAACCGAGCCGTCTGGCCCAACGTGCGGTGGATCCCTGATCGAATCTTTGGACAAAAAAAGAACAAATCCGGATATTGTTTGTTTTTCAGATATTTGACCCCTCTTGCCAAATGAGAACAAAAAAGGTACAAATAGGCAGGGATTACGGATTGTCCGGCCTTCATTGACGACCAAGGGGTGATGTATCATGGCTCAGAATTCTTTGCGGCTGGTAGAGGACAAGGCAGTGGACAAATCAAAGGCTCTGGATGCGGCGCTGTCGCAGATCGAGCGGGCTTTCGGCAAGGGCTCGATCATGCGGCTCGGCGCCAACGATCAGGTCGTCGAGATTGAAACGGTGCCGACCGGCTCGCTTGGCCTCGACATCGCGCTTGGCGTCGGTGGCCTGCCGCGCGGCCGCATCATCGAGATCTACGGGCCGGAAAGCTCGGGCAAGACGACGCTTGCCCTGCACACCGTTGCCGAAGCCCAGAAGAAGGGCGGCATCTGCGCTTTCGTCGATGCCGAGCACGCGCTTGACCCGGTCTATGCCCGCAAGCTTGGCGTCGATCTCGAAAACCTTCTGATCTCGCAGCCCGACACTGGGGAGCAGGCGCTGGAAATCTGCGACACGCTGGTGCGCTCCGGCGCCATCGACGTGCTGGTGGTCGATTCGGTCGCGGCGTTGACGCCACGCGCCGAAATTGAAGGTGAGATGGGCGATTCGCTGCCCGGCCTGCAGGCCCGCCTTATGAGCCAGGCGCTGCGCAAGCTGACCGCGTCGATTTCGCGCTCCAACACCATGGTCATCTTCATCAACCAGATCCGCATGAAGATCGGCGTCATGTTCGGCTCGCCTGAAACCACCACCGGCGGCAATGCGCTGAAATTCTACGCTTCGGTGCGCCTCGACATCCGCCGCATCGGCTCGATCAAGGACCGCGACGAGGTTGTCGGCAACCAGACCCGCGTCAAGGTGGTCAAGAACAAGCTGGCGCCGCCCTTCAAGGTGGTCGAATTCGACATCATGTTTGGTGAGGGCGTCTCCAAAACCGGCGAACTGGTCGATCTCGGGGTCAAGGCTGGTATTGTCGAGAAGTCTGGCGCCTGGTTTTCCTATAACTCGCAGCGTCTCGGCCAGGGCCGCGAAAATGCCAAGCTGTTCCTGCGTGACAATCCCGACACGGCACGCGAGATTGAGTTGTCGATCAGGCAGAATGCTGGGCTGATTGCCGAAAAATTCCTCGAGAATGGCGGCCCTGAGCGCGGCGATGATGACGGTTTCGAGGAAGAATCCGGCGCGATGTAACAGCTTCGTGCGCGATGCCGGCCGGAGTTCGGCCATAATCGCGTTCTATTATCTCAGGCTTATGTAATCGAGTTCCGCGTTATTGCGTTTCGAAACCGCCGGCCCAGTGCCGGCGGTTTTGCGTTTCGGCGGCGGAACCAGGCCGGGTCGAACGGCCGGCAAAGGCCGTGGATTGGACCAATTCCGTGTTTCTGGACAGGGTGAAGCGCGGCGGCTAAAAGGCCAAGTCCTAATCTTCTAAAACGCAGAGCCCATTTCCGCATTTGCCGGTGGCTTTTCCAAAAAGGCAGCATCATGAGTGGCGTGAACGAAATCCGGTCGACATTTCTCGACTACTTCCGGAAGGAGGGTCACGAGATCGTCGCGTCGAGCCCGCTGGTGCCGCGCAACGACCCGACGCTGATGTTCACCAACGCCGGCATGGTGCAGTTCAAGAACGTCTTCACCGGTCTGGAGAAGCGGCCCTATTCGCGCGCCTCGACCGCCCAGAAGAGCGTTCGCGCCGGCGGCAAGCACAACGATCTCGACAATGTCGGCTACACCGCGCGCCATCTGACCTTCTTCGAGATGCTCGGTAATTTCTCCTTCGGCGACTATTTCAAGGAGCGCGCCATCGAGCTTGCCTGGAACCTGATCACCAGGGAGTTCGGGCTGAACAAGGACAAGCTGCTGGTCACCGTCTATCACACGGACGACGAGGCGGCCGGCTTCTGGAAGAAGATCGCCGGTTTTTCCGACGACCGCATCATTCGCATCGCGACCTCGGACAATTTCTGGGCGATGGGCGACACCGGACCGTGCGGGCCGTGCTCTGAAATCTTCATCGACCGCGGCGAACACATCTGGGGCGGCCCTCCCGGCAGCCCGGAGGAAGATGGCGACCGTTTCCTGGAATTCTGGAACCTGGTGTTCATGCAATATGAACAGGTGACGAAGGAGGAGCGCATCGACCTGCCGCGTCCGTCGATCGACACCGGCATGGGCCTGGAGCGCATGGCATCCATCCTGCAAGGGGTGGAAAGCGTCTTCGAGACCGATCTGTTCCGTCACCTGATCGACGCGGCCTCGTCCGCGATCGGGCATGGTCCCGACAAGGAGACGGTCGCGTCCTACCGGGTCATTGCCGATCATCTGCGTTCGTCCTCCTTCCTAGTGGCGGACGGCGTGCTGCCTTCGAATGAAGGCCGGGGCTATGTCCTGCGCCGCATCATGCGCCGCGCCATGCGCCATGCGCAGCTGCTGGGTGCCAACGAACCGCTGATGTGGAAGCTGGTGCCGGCGCTGGTGCGCGAGATGGGCCAGGCCTATCCGGAATTGCTGCGCGGCGAACAGTTGATCACCGAGACGCTGAAGCTCGAGGAGACCAGGTTTCGCAAGACGCTGGTGCGCGGCCTCGGCCTGCTCTCCGAGGCGGCGGAGACGCTGCATGCCGGCGACATGCTGGACGGCGAAACGGCCTTCAAGCTCTACGACACTTACGGCTTCCCGCTCGACCTGACGCAGGACGCGCTGCGCCAGCGCAGCATCTCGGTCGATCTTGCCGGCTTCACCAATGCGATGGAGCAGCAGAAGGCCGAGGCGCGAAAGCATTGGGCAGGCTCCGGCGACGCGGCGACCGAGACCATCTGGTTCTCCGTGCGCGAGAAGGCCGGCGCCACCGAGTTCCTCGGCTATGAGACTGAAGCTGCGGAAGGCATCATCCAGGCGCTAGTCAAGGATGGCAGGACCATCGACAGCGCCGGCAAGGGCGACGCCGTGGCGATCGTCGTCAGCCAGACGCCGTTCTATGCCGAGTCCGGCGGCCAGATGGGCGACACCGGCGTTATTTCAGGCGAGGGCTTCTCGATCGAGGTTTCCGACACGCAGAAGAAGGCCGATGGGCTATTCGTCCACATCGGCGAGGTGGCCAGCGGCACGGTCAAGACCGGTGTTGCCGTCGAGCTCAAAGTCGACCATGCGCGCCGCTCCAGGTTGCGCGCCAACCATTCCGCGACGCATCTGATCCATGAGGCGCTGCGCGAGGTGCTGGGCAGCCATGTCGCGCAGAAGGGCTCGCTGGTCGCGCCCGAGCGCCTGCGCTTCGACATCTCGCACAACAAGCCCATTTCACCGGAGGATCTCGAAGAGGTCGAGCGCATGGCCAACGAGATCGTCGTCCAGAACGGCCCGGTGTCCACGCGCCTGATGTCGGTCGACGATGCCATTGCCGAAGGCGCCATGGCGCTGTTCGGCGAGAAATACGGCGACGAAGTGCGCGTCGTATCGATGGGCACCGGCGTTCACGGCGCCAAGGCCAACCGGCCCTATTCGGTCGAGCTTTGCGGCGGAACGCATGTCCGGGCGACTGGCGATATCGGCCTGGTGCGTGTCGTGTCGGACAGCGCGGTCGCCGCCGGCGTGCGCCGCATCGAGGCGCTGACCGGCGAAGCCGCGCGCAAACATCTCGACGAGCAGGATAGGCGGCTGAAGGCGACGGCGGCCGTGCTCAAGATTTCGCCGGCCGATGTGCCGGCGCGCGTCGAGACGCTGCTCGAAGAGCGCAAAAAGCTTGAGAAGGAACTGACCGAGGCGCGCAAGAAGCTGGCGCTGGGCGGGGGATCGTCAGCCGATGCTCCAGCCGCCAATGAGACGGTCGCCGGTATCGGCTTCCTCGGCAAGACGGTCTCCGGTGTCTCGCCGAAGGATTTGAAGCCGCTGGCCGATGCCGGCAAGAGCTCGCTCGGCTCCGGCGTCGTCGTCTTCGTCGGCGCCGGCGAAGACAACAAGGCAAGCGTCGTGGTGGCCGTCACCGACGACCTCATCGATCGCTTCAGCGCCGTCGACCTTGTCCGCGTGGCCTCCGCCGCATTGGGCGGGCAGGGCGGCGGCGGGCGGCCCGACATGGCCCAGGCCGGTGGCCCCGACGCTTCCAAAGCCGATGATGCGATTGCAGCGGTGAGGGCGGCACTCGAAGCGGCATGAGCCAGCGGGCAGTTCAGGAGGGAGCCCTACCTTCCCAAGTAGCGCTGCCCCTCATCTGGCTGCCGCCATCTTCTCCCCGTAAACGGGGAGAAGGGCGCTTTCGTCGCGGCTTTCGCCAATCGCCAGCGTTGCAAAAAAGAGGCGCCGGCGTTGCGGCCAGCCTCTTTCTCCCCGTTTTACGGGGAGAAATGCCCGGCAGGGCAATGAGGGGCGGCGCCGGCGTTGAGGAAGTTCACTCGGCCTAAGCGACCTTTTCAGTCCGCGTAAAGCTCGCACGATCAGCGACGCGCGCATACCAGTCCCGAATATCCGCGAACCGCGCCAACAGATCGCGCCCTTGCGTGACCTTGACGAAATAGGCGATGATCGGCGCGGCGTGCAGGTCCGCCAGCGTCAGTTGGTCGCCAAGCAGCCACGGACCTTGTGGCTTCAGCGATCTCAGCACCTTCAGCACCGTCTCGGCCTGAGCAAGGCCGCCGGCGATCAACGCCGAATCCGGCTCAGCCTTCTCCAGCCGCTCGACGGCAACATCCCAGACCATCGCGCGATAGCCATAGGCGTCGAGCATGCCTATGATCTGGCCCATCCTGGCGCGGCCGCGCGCGTCGGCAGGCTGCAGCGCCGGTCCGTCGAAGGCCTCGTCGATATAGCGGGCAATCGCATTGGTCTCGAACAGGCGAAACCCGTCATAACAGAAGGCCGGGATGCGGCCGAACGGATGATGCTCGAAATACCAGGCGGGAACGCCCTCGGCGGCAAAGACATCGACCGGCACAAGCTCGTAGTCGATGCCTTTTTCCGCGAGTACGAGGCGGACGATGCGTACATAGACGCTGTACTCCGCCCCGTAGACGATGGGCTTGCCCATCTTGCTTACTTGTCAGGCCATCGCCTTCTGCAGGTTCTCGTCGATCTTGTCGAGGAAACCGGTGGTCGACAGCCAGGGCTGGTCGGGGCCGATCAAGAGCGACAGGTCCTTGGTCATGAAGCCTGACTCGACCGTCTGGATGCAGACCTTTTCCAGCGTTTCGGAAAAACGCTTCAGGTCGGCATTGTCGTCGAGCTTGGCGCGGTGCGCGAGGCCACGCGTCCAGGCGAAGATCGAGGCGATCGAGTTGGTCGAGGTTTCCTCGCCCTTCTGGTGCTGGCGGTAGTGGCGGGTGACGGTGCCGTGCGCGGCTTCCGCTTCCACGGTCTTGCCGTCCGGTGTCATCAGCACCGAGGTCATCAGGCCGAGCGACCCAAAACCCTGCGCCACCGTGTCGGACTGCACGTCACCATCATAGTTCTTGCAGGCCCAGACATAGCCGCCCGACCATTTCAGGGCGGAGGCCACCATGTCGTCGATCAGGCGGTGCTCGTACCACAGCTTCTTCGACTTGAACTCGGCCTCGAACTCGGCCTCGTAGACCTCCTGGAAGATGTCCTTGAAGCGACCGTCATAGGCCTTGAGGATGGTGTTCTTGGTCGACAGATAGACCGGATAGTTGCGCAGCAAGCCGTAGTTCAGCGAGGCGCGGGCGAACTCGCGGATCGAGTCGTCGAGATTGTACATGGCCATGGCGACACCGGCGCCGGGCGCGTCGTACACATCGTGCTCTATCACCTGGCCGTCCTCGCCGACGAATTTGATGGTCAGCTTGCCCTTGCCGGGGAAGCGGAAATCGGTGGCGCGGTACTGGTCGCCGAAGGCATGGCGGCCGACGATGATCGGCTTGGTCCAGCCGGGCACCAGGCGCGGCACGTTCTTCATGATGATCGGCTCGCGGAAGATGGTGCCGCCGAGGATGTTGCGGATGGTGCCGTTCGGCGACTTCCACATCTTCTTCAGCTTGAACTCCTCGACGCGCTGTTCGTCGGGGGTGATCGTCGCGCATTTCACGCCAACGCCGTGTTTTTTGATGGCGTTGGCCGAATCGATGGTCACCTGGTCGTTGGTGGCGTCGCGGTGCTCGATGCCGAGGTCGTAATATTCAAGCTTGAGGTCGAGATAAGGGTGGATCAGCTTGTCCTTGATGAACTGCCAGATGATGCGGGTCATCTCGTCGCCGTCGAGTTCGACGACCGGGTTCGCCACCTTGATCTTCGCCATGGAAAGAATGCCTCGTTGCTGGATATGGGAC
>NZ_RZOM01000241.1:0-6584 GCF_003999175.1 Mesorhizobium sp. M7A.F.Ca.ET.027.03.2.1
GGCGCAGCCATTCGTCGCGGTAGATGTCCAGCCTTGGAAACTGCAGCCGCCAGGCATCGGCATTGCTGAGGAAATGCGCGTGCATGCCGAAGAAGCTCTCGGCGACGAAATCATCCTCGACCATGGCCCAGTCCTGGCCGATGAAAGCGTCGATGTCGCGCCGCACCAGCATTTCCCAGAGCGCGTGGCGATCGGCATCGCCTGATGGAAACGGGTTCTTGTCGTAGGTCATTGCTGGGTGTCTCCGCTCTGGCTAATGCGTCTGTGCGGTGCGGCTACAAGGCAGCCCGCCAGCGCGCACGATGCAAGCGCTCCTGTAATAAAGCAACACGGATTTCGAAGAATGTTGCTTTCCAACAAGGCCCCTATGAGGATCGCCCCGATCGGCGTAAATGTCGATCGAAGCGGGCGCCGCCATGGCACCCCGTCCTGTCATCAGAGGAGGCTTGTCCCTTGCCGAAACAGTGTTTTGGAACATCGCATGTGCCGTTGTCGCCAGCCGTGCGGGCCGGCGATCTCGTCTATGTCTCGGGCCAGGTTCCCGTCGGCAGCGACGGCATCGTGGTCAAGGGCGGCATATCGGAACAGACCGAGCAGGTGCTCGCCAACATCAAGGCCGCGCTGGCGCTGGCCGGCTGCACCATGGACGATGTGGTGAAGACCACGGTTTGGCTGGAAGATGCGCGCGATTTCGGCGCCTTCAACGCGGTCTATGCCCGGCATTTCCCCAAAGACCCGCCGGCCCGCACCACGGTCGAATCGCGGCTGATGATCGACATCAAGATCGAGGTCGAGGCGGTCGCTTACCGGCCTCTGTAGGCAAAGCAACGAAGCGGAGGTGACCGCAATGCAATTCGACCTCCTGCTGAAGGGCGGACGGCTGATCGATCCGGCCGCTGGCCTCGACGCGCCGCGCGATGTCGCCATCGCCAATGGCCGCGTTGCCGCAGTCGATGCCGATATCCCGGCGGACAGCGCAGCGCAGATCGTCGATGCCGGCGGCTGCATCGTCACGCCGGGCCTGGTCGACCTGCACAGCCACGTCTATTGGGGCGGCACGTCGCTTGGCGTCGATGCCGACCGGCTGGCCGCCAAGAGCGGCACCACCACCTTCATCGATGCGGGCAGTGCCGGCGCCGGCAATTTCCTCGGCTTCCGCCGCCATGTCATGGAGCGGTCGAAGGTCCGCATCCTGGCCTATGTCAACATTTCCTTTGCCGGCATTTTCGGCTTCTCGCAGACAGTGTCGGTCGGCGAGTGCAGCGACCTCAGGCTGTGCGAGCCGCGCGAGGTGGTCGCGGCGGTGCGTGAACACCGCGATGTCGTGGTCGGCGTAAAAGTCCGCTCCGGCAAGCATGCCGGCGGCACCAGCGGCATCGCCCCGGTGGATCTGGCGCTGGAGGCCGCCGACCAGGCCGGCCTGCCGCTGATGGCGCATATAGACGAGCCGCCGCCCGGCCGCTCGGAGGTGCTGCCGCGGCTGCGCAGGGGCGACATTCTCACCCACTGCTTCCGGCCGTTTCCCAATGCGCCGGTATTTGCTTCCGGCGCGGTGCGGCCGGACATGCGGCTGGCGCGCGAGCGCGGCGTCATCTTCGACATCGGCCACGGCATGGGCTCGTTCGATTTCGCCGTTGCCCGCGCCATGCTCGAGGAAGGACTGGCGCCGGACGTGATCTCGAGCGACGTGCATCTCTACTGTGTCGACGGTCCCGCCTTCGACATACTGGTCTGCATGTCGAAGCTGCTGGCGCTCGGCATGCCGCTGGTCGAGGTCCTGCGCGCCGCGACGCAAGCGCCGGCGCAGGCGATCGCGCGGCCTGATCTGGGCACGCTGGCGGTGGGCACTGTCGGCGATGTCGCTGTGCTCCGGCAGCGCCCGGGCCGCTTCACCTTCGTCGACGCGGTCGGCGCGTCATTGGTCGCCGACCAGAGGCTGGTGTCGGAAGGCATCGTTATTGGTGGCACCTGGTGGCCGAACGAGGCGGCTGATCACAACGAGACCGAGCGTTTCGTGGCGCAGGCATCGCATACGCATGTCGAGGTTGCGGCGAGGCATTTCGGGCATCGGCACGATTAGCCATCTTCCCCCTTGAGGGGGAGATGGCCGGCAGGCCAGAGGGGGTCGGTTCGACTGGATGCGACCTCCTTGCGGCAGATGGAGGCTGGCGCTCTACGCGCGGCGACCCCCTCTGTCGCCTTCGGCGACATCTCCCCCTTGAGGGGGGAGATCAGCAGCGCCTGAATTGCTCGGCTTTCCGTAAACCGGCGTCTCAATGCCTTCCATCCGCGCCTTGATCTGCAGCGCCACATATTTCGAATAGAAGCGCGACAGCGCCAGATTGCCGCCGTGGAACCACAGCGCTTCCTGCGCGGTCGGCTTCCACATGTTGCGCAGCTCGCCTTGCCAGGGTCCGGGATCGCCCTTGACGCCCGAGCCAAGCCCCCAGCAGGGGCCGACCTTGTCGGCGACTTCGCGCGAGACGATCGAAGCCACCGTCTCGTTCATTGACTGATAGCCGGTGCAGGCGATGATGGCGTCGGCGGCGAGTTCACTGCCGTCCTCGAACAGGATGCCGCTCGGGGTCAGCGACTTGATGGCGACGCCGCTGCGGATGCCGATCTTGCCGTCGATGATCAGGTCGGAAGCGCCGACATCGATATAGTAGCCGGAGCCGGTGCGGTAGGCCTTCATCAGAAGGCCGGTCTCGTCGTCGCCGAAATCGAGGGCGAAGCCGGCGGCGCGCAAGCGGTCGTAAAAGGCCGCGTCGCGCGCCTTGATCACCTCGTAGAGCGCCCGCTGGCCCTTGGGCACCAGCGCGAACGGCGTCGAGGCGACGATCATGTCGGCCTTCTCGGTGGTGATGCCGCGTGCCAGTGCGTCTTCCGAGAAGATCTCGAAACCGACTTCCATCAGCGTGTCCGACTTGACCACGGTCGTCGGTGAGCGCTGGATCATGGTGACCTCGGCGCCGCTTTCCCAGAGGTCGACGCAGACATCGTGGCCGGAGCTTGCCGCGCCGATGACCGCGACTCGTCTGCCGCGGAATTTGTCGCCGCTGGCATACTGGCTGGAGTGCAGCAATTCGCCTTTGAACCGGTCGGCGCCCGGCAGATCGATCCGCCGTGGCGGACCGTAGGCGCCGGTGGCGAAGACGATGTGCTTCGGCTTCAGCGTGATCTGGCGGCCGACGCGGTCGACCACCACGGTCCAGACTTTTTCGGCCTCATCATAGGACGCGCTCAGGCATTTCGTGGCGACCCAGTAATTGAGCTCCATGACGCGCGTGTACATTTCCAGCCAGTCGCCCATCTTGTCCTTGGGCGTGAACACCGGCCAGTTCTCGGGGAAGGGAATGTAGGGCAGATGGTCGTACCAGACCGGATCGTGCAGCACGAGCGTGCGGTAGCGGTTGCGCCAGGAATCGCCCGGCCGCGCATTCTTCTCGATGACGATGGTCGGCACGCCGAGCTGGCGCAGCCGCGCCCCCAGCATGATGCCGCCCTGGCCGCCGCCGATGACCAGGCAGTAGGGCTGTTCCTCGGTGCCGAGCTCGCGCGTCTCGCGCGCCCGCGCCTCCGACCAGGTCTCGCGCTTTGGATCGGCCTTGTGACGCACGCCAAGCGGCCGCCCCGCCCCCTTGCGCTCCTCGAACCCTTTCAGGTCCGTCATTGCCGTGAACAGCGTGCGGCAGTGGCCGTCGCGCAGCCGTATGATGCCCTCTCCCCTGGCCACCGCGGTTTCGAAGCTGAACCACGCCTCGATGGTGCCCTCGTCCGAGATCGCCTCGCCGGTCAGTTGCCACGCGCTCGGCTTGGCCGTCGCCAGCGTCGCCGCCAGCATGTCGGCGATCGCTTCGCGGCCTTCCATGGTGGTGATGTTCCAGGTGAAGGTCAGGAGATCGCGCCAGTAGCAATCGTCGACGAACAGGTTGGACGCGGCGGCCACGTCGCCGGCTGCGAGTGCCTGCGCCAGAGATTCGAGCCATGCGGCTGCCTGTTTCGTCGGTGCTATTTCGAGCATTTCTTTCCTCTTTCGTTTCACATTGGCGCTGTCCGGTCTTCCCTTCTCCCCCTGTGGGAGAAGGTGGCCTCACGAAGTGAGGTCGGATGAGGGGTGCTCCAGCTTGGCGCCGACGGCACTCCGTCACCCACCCCTCAACCGTCTCGGCGCTACGCGCCGATCCACCTTCTCCCACAAGGGGAGAAGGAAAAGCGCAGCCCTAATCTCCGAGCGGCTCCATCTCCTTGCCGGTGCGGTGGATCTGGGCGTTGTATTTGATGCGGCGCACCGTCTCGCGGGCCGAGCCGTCGAGTTTGTAGGCCGAGGCCACCGCCAGAAGGTCAATCGCCGCCAGGAAGGCGAAGCGCGACGCCGTCGGCTTCAGCGTGTCGGGATATTCCGGGACCGCCACCGTCAGCCTGACGTCGCAGGCGCGGGCGAGTTCGGTGTCGGGCGCGGTCACGGCGATCGCATTGGCGCGGTAGTGCTTGGCAAGTTCGACGGCCTCGATCACCTCGCGGGTGCGTCCCGTTGCCGATATGGCGATCACCAGATCACCCGGCTTCAAGGTCGAGGCGGTCATGCGCATCAAATAGGGATCGCACTGGGCGCTGACGGTGATGCCGTAGCGGAACAGCCGGTATTGGGTTTCCTGCGCCAGCGCCGAGGAGCTGCCGCCGAGGCCGAACACGGTGACCTGGCGCGCCTTGGCGATCAGATCGGCGGCTTTCTGCAGCTGCGCCGGGTCGAGCTGCCGCTCGGCCTCCTGCAGCGCCCGGCGCGCCTCGCCGAACACGGCGTTCCAGAACGGCATGCCATTGTCATTGCTGACGGAGGGCGACTTGGCCAGATAGAGCGCACCGACGACGAGGCTCTGCGCCAGCTTCAGCTTGAAGTCGCGCACGCCCTCGCAGCCGATGGCGCGGCAAAACCGGGTCACCGTCGGTTCGCTGACCCCGGCGCGCTGGGCAAGGGCGGCGTTGGAGGCGTCGACGGCATATTTGACGTCGTCGAGCACGACATCGGCGACACGCCGTTCGGCCGGGCGCAATTCGCTGTAGGAATCCTTGACCAGCGAGATGATGTCGGGAATGCGCCGGACAGGATCGCGCCCCTCGGTATCCTGGCCTGGAACAGGCTCGTCCTGGCTGCCAGCTTCGTTCATGGGGTCCTGGTCTTTCCCTGGGTTGCGAGGCTGCCGTCTTAGCATGTTTGCACGCCCTGGCTCCACGCGCCCGACCGCATCGCAACCGCAGCGTGTCGTAGGGTAAAGCTCACCTTCCTCCGGTCCTCTCCGATCCGTGTCAGTTCCGAAGTATGTAGGAAAGCAACATGCATTTCAAGGCCGCAAAACCGATATCAAAACAAGCAGATAGGCATACTAATCGATTTTCCTGATAAGGTGGCCATCGTCGGTGCTTGACAGGAAAGTAGGATAGTTACAGACTGATTTTCGCTGGGGATGAGCCAATGGATCATCGCGCAATCTTCCCGGGGGGCAGATGAATACGGGCGATGCAAAAAAGCCGAAGCTTGGCGTGCAGGCAGCGACCAAGATCTATCACACGGCCTCCGGCGACCTGCTGGCGCTGGACCGCTGCAGCCTCGATGTCAGCGCCAATGAAATCGTCTCGATCGTCGGCCCTTCCGGCTGCGGCAAGACCACGCTCTTGTGGTCGATGTCGGGCCTGCACAGCCTGACCAGCGGCGAGATCCGGCTCGACGGCAAGGCCATCACCGGTCCGCATCCCGATATCGGCATCGTCTTCCAGGAGGCGAACCTCCTGCCATGGCGCAATCTCGACGCCAACATCCGCTTTCCCTTCGAGATCAAGGGCGAGAAGCCGGACCGGGCGTGGATCGCGCATCTCCTCAACCGGGTCGGGCTCGACGGCTTCGGCGGCAAGTTTCCGCGCGAGCTGTCTGGCGGCATGCAGCAGCGCGCGGCGATCGTGCGGGCGCTGGCGCTCAAACCCTCGGTGCTTTTGATGGACGAGCCGTTCGGCGCGCTCGACAGCTTCACCCGCGAGGAGATGAACCGGCTGGTCGAGGAGATCTGGCTCGACACCAAGACCACCATCGTCTTCATCACCCACTCGATCGAGGAGGCGATCTTCCTCTCCGACCGGGTGGTGGTGCTGAGCGCCCGGCCGGGTCGTGTCGCCAAGGAATATCGCGTGCCGTTTGCGCGGCCGCGCTCGCTGGAGATCATGGCGACGAAGGAGGTCTTCGACCTCACCAACCGGATCAAGATGGACATTGTCGGCGAACGCACGCGGCCAAAAACGCCGGAGCGCCCGAGCGCAGAGATCGTGAGGATCAGGCCGTGAGCGGAGGCGACGCCATTCCGGAATTCTCGAAGTCCAAGTCGGGGGCCAAGTCTGGCGATGGCCACGAGGTCAGCCTGACCAATCTGTCCGCCTTCGCCAGTGGCCCCGGCATCAAGTCGGGCAAGGAAGTGGCGGCCATTCTTGCCGTGGCCGTGATCATCATCGGCGGCATCGAGCTGGCGCTGCGGCTGTTCCACGTGCCGCTCTACATCATGCCGCCGCCGAGCTCGATCGCCTATGCACTGTTCGAC
>NZ_RZOM01000242.1:0-6572 GCF_003999175.1 Mesorhizobium sp. M7A.F.Ca.ET.027.03.2.1
GTTCTCACACCATGCAAATTCCGAACTTCGCTTGCGGATGCATGTTCCTCACGTCGGTTCGAAAAGGGATTGTCGTGGTCATCGATTTCGGTTGTGACACCCGAGCCCGCCGGCAGCATCATGCAGGCGGCAGGCCCAATGAAGAGCTCGCGACGGGGAGCGGCCGGTCGTTGCAGCCCGGGCGCGTTTCACTCCTCCCGGAATGCTCGCTGGATCTGATCGGCCAGGGGCTTGACGAGATAGGACAGCATCGTGCGGCTGCTGGTCGAGAAGAACACCTCGACCGGCATGCCGGGCGCCAGGGTCAGTCTTTTGAGTCTGGCAAGTTCCGTGCGCGGCAAAACGATATGCACGGTGTAATAACCGGCGCCGGTGCGCTCGTCGGTGCTGAGATCGGCGGAGATCTTGCTGACGGTTCCGTTGAGTTCAGGCGTTGTGCGCTGATTGAAGGCCGAAAGCCGCAGCGTCGCCTCCTGCCCCTGTTTCAGCTGATCGATGTCCTGTGGCGCGACACGGGCTTCGACGGTCAGTTGGTCAGCGACCGGCACGATGAGCATGACCGGTTCGCCCGCAGTGATGACACCCCCAATCGTATGTACGGCAAGCTGAAGGACGACGCCGGCCTGCGGGCTGCGAATGTCGATGCGCTTGAGCTGGTCTTCGGCCGATACCTTGCGTTCGACGAGTTCCGAGAGTTTTGCCTGGACCTCACGCAGCTCGGTGGCGACTTCGCTGCGCAGATCCTGATCGATCTGGATGATTTGCAGGCGGATTTCCGACGTGCGGCCTTTCGACTGCGCTATCGCGGCGGTCAGCTGCCCATGTTCAGCCTCCAGCCGCACGGCCTCGCGCTCGAGAGCGGTGATGCGATCGATTGAGACCAGCTTGCGCTGCCATAGTGTGCGCATGCCCGCGAGCTCGGTTCCGATCAGCTTGATTTCCTGGCTCTTGGCGTCCTTTTGCTCGGTCAGGCCGGAGACTTCTTCGGCGAGCTGGGAGATACGTTCCGCCAACTGCGCCTTCTGGCCAGCGCGTGCCTGCCGGCGGAACTCGAAGAGCGACTGCTCTCCGGCCATCGTGCCGCTGACATCCGGATCGTCCCGCCGAGACATCAGCGACGGCGGAAAACCGATGGCGTCCGCACCGTCGCGCTCGGCCTTGAGACGTGCCAGGCGGGCATCGAGTTCATCCGCGCTCTTGGTGACAATGGCCAGATTGGCGCGGGTGACGGTTTCATCGAGATGAATCAAAACCTGTCCCGCTTGCACGGCATCGCCTTCGCGCACGAAGATCTGGCCGACCACGCCGCCGGTTGGATGCTGCACCTTTTTGACGCTGGAATTGACAACCAGCTTTCCCGAGGCAATGACTGCGCCGGAGAGGTCGGTCACCGCTGCAAGGCTGCCCGCTCCACCGACCAGAAGGATGGAGGTCGCAACGCCGCCGAGCAGATAACGTCGAATGGTCCGATCGATCACCGATGTCGCCCTCTCCGCCATCAGAGCGACGCCTCTTCAGGACTTGAGACAACTTTTAACGGAACACTGATGGGGCGGGTCACCTTGGTCATGATCTCATTCTTCGGGCCAAAGGCCTGGATACTGCCGTTCGTCATGACAAGGATCTGGTCAAGGCTTTGCAATGCACTCGGGCGATGCGCCACCACGATGGCCATGCCGCCTCTGTCGCGCACGCCCTGGATCGCCGCCGTCAAGGCGGCTTCGCCGTCGGCATCGAGATTGGAATTCGGCTCGTCGAGTATGACAAGAAACGGATCGCCATAGAGGGCACGCGCCAAGGCGACCCTCTGTCGCTGGCCCGCCGAAAGCGCCGCCCCGGCCTCGCCGATACGCGTTTCATAACCTTCAGGCAGGTGAACCACCAGATCATGAACACCGGCGGCGCGCGCGGCGGCCAGTATCTTGTCCGAGGGGGGCTGGGGTTCGAAGCGAGCTATGTTCTCGGCAATGGTGCCATCGAACAACTCGACATCCTGCGGCAGATAACCGACATGCTTGCCGAGTTCTTCCGACGACCACTGGTCGAGCGTCGCACCGTCGAGCCTGACGGTACCGCGCACTGGCAGCCAGACGCCGGCGATCGCTCTGACGAGCGAGGATTTTCCCGAAGCGCTCGGACCGATGATGCCGAGGCCGGCGCCCTTCTGCAGCACGAAGCCCGCATCCTGAACGACAAGGCGACGCTCGCCCGGCGGCGCCACACTGATGCCCTCTACCGAGAGGCGAAACGACGGTGGCGGAAGCGAGACACTTGTTGCTGCCTCGGGCAGCAGCCCCAGAAGCTGAGTCAGGCGCGCCCAGGCCTGTCGGGCGCTGACGAAGCTCTTCCAATGCGCGATCGCGAGTTCGATCGGTGCCAGCGCTCGGCTCATCATGATCGAGCTGGCGATCATGATGCCGCCCGTCGCCTCCTGATGGATGACGAGCCAGGCGCCGATCGCCAGGATGCCGGATTGAAGCATCATGCGCACGACTTTCGATGTCGTTCCGAGCGTCCCCGCCAAATCGCTCGCCTTGGCATTGGTGCTGAGATAGTCGGCGTTGATGCCTGACCAGCGCTCGGCGATGCGTGTGCCAAAACCCATTGCCTGAAGCACCTCGACATTGCGGCGCGTCGCCTCCGCCAGCGTGTTGCGCGCAGCGGCCTGCGTGTTGGCACGTTTCGCGGGCTGCCTGGTGCGCACCTCCGCAAGCAAGGTCAGGCCAAACAGAATGACGGCGCCGAGCAGCGCGGTCATGCCGATCCAGAAATGGAACAGGAAACAGATTGCGAGGTAAAGCGGCATCCAAGGCAGGTCGAACAGCGCGGTCGGCCCAGCGCTCGACAGGAACGACCGGACCTGATCGAGGTCCCGCAATGATTGCAAGCCATCGCCGGTGAGCTTCGTGCGCAACGGCAGACGCATCAGTGCGATGTAGACCTGCCCGCTGAGCCGCGCATCGAGCGCCATGCCGATACGCACCAGCAGCCGCGATCGGATCAGTTCGAGGACGCCCTGAAAGACGAACAGCGTGCCCGCAAACACGCAAAGGCCGACCAACGTCGGCACGCTGCGGCCGGGAATGACGCGATCGTAGACCTGCAGCATGAAGAACGAGCCGGTCAGCGCCAGGACGTTGACGACCCCGCTCATCAAGGCGATGCCGACGAATGCCCGGCGAAAGGAAGCGAATATCGCCGTGAGCGTCGTTCGCGGCGGCTCAGATGGATGGATGTGAGACATCTTCCTTCACCTCGGGTCCAGCGCGGGCGCAAGCGGCAATGAACGCGTCCAAGACCGGTTGGCGAAGGGTGTCGGTTTCACTCCATCTTTCAGCATGGCACCTAGATGAACCAATCATTCAGCGCGTAGGCATGGACATAGTCGACGTGCATTTCAGAAGGGGTGGCAAGCCCGTCGGCGGGCGCTCCCGCCATGCCGCCGACAGCCTGGTCGACCAGCATATACATTGGCTTGTGCATGTCGGCAGGCGTTGGTGCGCGGGCAACTTCGACATCGTCGAAATACCAGACCAGCTCGCTTGGGGTCCAAAGCACCCCATATTTGTGGAACCCTTCGGTATCCGCTGCATATACGGTCGAGGTCACTTTCGTATGCGACCCCGTCGCATTCGAGTGGCTGGTCAGGGTAAGCTTGTTGGGATCCTGGCCGACCATCTCCACGGCGTCCAGTTCCGGCGGCCAGGAGCCATCCGCCGGAAGAAGCCAGAAGGCCGGCCATGCACCCTGCTTTTCGGGCATGTCGGCTCGAATTTCGAAATAACCGTAGGTCTGTGCGAAGGAATGGTAGGTCGTCAACAGACCTGACGTGTAATCATAGTTGTTTATGTAGGGCTTGATCGCGTCGGGAGCCCGGGCGGCCGTAATGGTGAGAACACCGTCCTGGACGCTGAACGGGTTGACCGAACTCGTGGGGGCGTAGCTGGTGTCGATATACCACTGAAGCTCGCTGTTGGTGGTGAGCGAGCTGCCGTTCGGAGCACCCCACCAGAAGTTCGTGTCCCAGGTCCCGCTAGAACCGCTGTGCAGGTTCAAAGTATTGAACTCGTCCGAGAAGGTGAGCGTCAGATGCGACTTGTCCAGGGCGAGATCGAACTGGTTGGCGCTGAACTGGTCGATGGTCTTGTTGGCGAAGACGAGAAACTCGGTTGGCGACAGGGTGAGTCGGACGTTCGATCCCGACTGCACCATGTTGGCGTGCACCTGGTCGAAGGAGGTGAAGCCGTAGCCTCCGACGCGCACAATATCGTCGGCGCCGAAGTCGAGAATGAGGTCGCTGCCATTGCCCGGTTTGACGACAAAAATGTCAGCGCCGGAGCCACCCTTGAGAACATCGTCGCCTTTCAAGCCGTCGAGCGTCTGCTGGCCGGAACCACCGACGATGATATTGTTCAGAGCATTTCCGAAGGCATATTGTTTATCGCCCGTGACCGTCAGATTCTCAAAATTCGCCGGCAGCCTGTAGCTCATCCAGGTCGAGATCGTATCGATGCCCTCGTTGGGCAGCTCCACCGGTTTGTTTTTCGCGGAGTACAGGTAGTAAATATCGTCGCCCTTGCCGCCATACATCGTGACGCTGACGCTGCCGTCGCCATACAGCGAATCGTTATAGATGCTGCCGTAGAGGGCCGGGCCCGAATTCGTTGCCGAGTACCACTTTGCGGAGGACCCACTATAGGGGAGCGGAACACCCTTGGCGTTGGTTACGGTGGCCATTTTACTCACAGCTCCGTTGGTTTGTTCCAAGCCCTAACACGATGGAGGGCAAAAGGAGCCGATACGTTTTGTCTTCCAACGTGGGAGGGTTACCAAAGAGTAAATGCGGAGGGTCCGGGCGCGTCCGTCAGGCCGTCAGTGGGGAACTTGAGACTGTTTTCGACGGCGCACTCAAACCACAATGAAGGCGTCCGAAAGGGGCGGCGAACTTGCGCCAGCAACGCCGGCGTTAGCGGGCCGCCGGCGATGGAGGCCGCTCCGGGTTGACGGTTGCACACCGTCTCGCAGGGCGCAGGCGGCCCTAGCTGCCGAAACACTGGCGTCATCCCTCGCAGTTCAGAGCCCAAGGGTCTGGCCTGTTTCCATCTGAAGGAAATCTGCCGACGAATTCCGGAACACCGCGTCTTGGAACGCGTCGACGGCAGAGCCGTGGGTGACATCGACCAGCACGGCCGCTGCGGCTTCAACCTTGTCGGCCGCTTCGTCAACCTTGTTGAAACGCATCAGCATTCGATCGTGGAGCATCGACAACCGCGTGGCGTGATAAAGCACGCTGCGCTTGTGGTAATCCGAGTCCAGCGGCTCAAACAGTATTGTCATGACGGCAACTCCTCGCCATTTCATGTCCATTCGGGGTGATTTGGAGGCCGCCCACGTATAGATATTGGTCTGGCGCTCCCGGGGCCTCCGTCACGCGCTGTTGAGCTGCCCGGATCCTGCAGCACAGGGCGATATTCACCACGCCATTTTTCCTGTCCGTTCCTTCCTCTGCGCGCTTCAACGATTTCTCGGCGCGTTTGACGCGCAACCTTGAACTGCCAAGTTCGAAATCAAGAATTTCAGCCATCGTTCCGCTTCCTATGCGGTTGCGGTCCCTCGGCTGATAATTACGGCTGTTCTGTTTGGTTCCGGCCAATCGCGACTCGGCTCCAGATTTTACAGGAGCCAGGCCGATCTGGCCCTGCCGATTTAAATCTCTCCGGCAATGGGCTTGAGCGCATCTTCTGTCGCAGGCTCCAGCGGGACGTCGGCGACGTTCCGGAGCATCAAAGCGGCGCGCCGAAGGACGATCTGAAATCCGCCCCGTTCGAGGTCTTGCCGGAGATTGCCAGTGACATAGTTCGCCTGCGCCAAATGGCCGACCTTGTGGTCGTGTGCGGTGGCGATGGTTCGGTGTCGGCGGCGGCGATGGCTGTAGTGGAAAGCCGCCTGAGCGTGGCGGCATGTACGTCCGCGTCATGTCCAGGGGCGCGATCTATGCAGATACGGCCGAGACGGTATCTCGCTCGCGGAGATACGATGTCGCGCGCTATGGTACTTCGCTTACCCAAACGGATATGACTCTTGGGATCTGATTCCCCTGCGATAGTCCCGCCAGTCCAGAATGAGGCGGGCCACCATGACTTCTTGGCTCCAATGACTGAGTACCCGCGCCTTGCCTACAGCATGAAAGCCGTTCGCAAGGCAGGCGACCGGCTGGCAAAACCTATTCAGTTCGCACGAGACATCACTGTCGGCCAGTATGTGGACGCACTCGAAATCTTTTCAATCGCCAATAGCTGGCGCGACTCGCACTTTCTGCCGATGCGCAGCGTTCGGTTCTCTGTCCGTCATCACATAAGAGCCCTGCGACTGGAGGGCGACATGGCATCCCGGCCAAAGCGCATGGCATCCATTCGTCGGAAGCTTCGAGAGTCCACCACCAATTTGGACACCATGAACGACATCGGCGGTTGCCGGGCGATCATGGCCGATATCAAAGGTGTTCGCTCGCTTCTCGCATCGATGCGAGACAAGTTCCCCCATGATATCCACTCTAGGGAGTTTAACTATAT